>CAXNCX010000036.1:0-9178 GCA_964201065.1 Candidatus Deianiraeaceae bacterium
AATTTTTATTTCCAGTGGCTTGTTCAAAAAAATATTATTGGCTTTTCTCTGAATAAACTTGCTAAAAAGAGAGCTTTTTTCTTTAATAGTTTGATCATTTTCAAAGCTGTACATGTAGGAGTTTAGATAAAAAAAGACCCCCATGCAAAAAAATACAATAAAAATACCTATTATATTGAAAAAGATATTTTTTCTTTTTTGTTGCATTAATACGCCATTTATTAAAGCCTGCGTGTATATATCAAATTTTGGATTTTCATTTGTAACAGCGTCCATTTTCAACTAAAAATGATATAACTTCTAAATTAGCTTGCTCTAAGCTGATATTATTTTTTTGAGCATAAATATAAGGCACAATAGAGCTTTCTGTAAAACCAGGATTGACATTAATTTCTAAAAAAACCGGATGCAAAACTCCATCACGCTCTATAACCATAAAGTCTGACCTAGAAAGATCAGATGCTCCAATTTCTAAATGAACTGCTAGCGTTACTTTTTCAATATTTTCAAAAAGCGTGTTTCTTTCTCTTTGAAAAGTTTTTTTAGCTGGATGAATATATTTTGCATCAAAATCATAAAAATCATTATCTGACTCAATAGCCACAGAACCAATATTTTTTTCACCTAAAACCAAAGAACTATATTCTTTTCCATGTAGCCTTTCTTGTACGATGTATGTAGTGTTGTCGTGTAATTTTAAGACTTCTAAATCTTTAACTTTAACTGCATGGCAATCAACAGAGGAGCCTTCATTTACAGGCTTTATAAAAACTTCCTTAACAAAGCTGTTTTTATATTGAATTGAATTTAATCCCTTTATTTTACCTAAATTATCTTTTAAATCCTTACCTTTAAAAGAAACGTAATCCATTACATATTCATTAAGTCCTATGCTTTTAACAATATCGATACATTTGGTTTTATCCATGCTTAAAGCACTTGCAAGAACACCGCTGTGAGTATATGGTATTTCAAGTAAATCACAAACTGCCGCTAGCTTTCCATCTTCGCCAAAAAATCCATGAATACCGTTAAAAACAAGATCAGATTTTGTTGATTTTATATCTTCAACAACATTATCCGAGACATCAACAACAACAACTTCAAAGCCTAGTTTGGTTAAATATTTATAGAAATTCTTAGAAGACTTTTTTGATATTTCTGCTTCAGATTTTCCACCCTGTACAAGGCATATTTTTCTTATCATAACAGTACTTTTGCATTACACTAAGAATGTATGTTTTGTTTTTAATAAATATCAAGCATTCTGTTATCAGAAAAAGGTATATTGTCTGAGAGCTTTGTTTTTGTGTGTTTATAGCGTAATTCTTTTATTGTTTTCTCTCTTGCCATTGCCACTTGAAAAAACAAAGTTTTATACGCGGTATAATAATCTAAAGATCCTTCCTTGATTTGTCGTTTTAAAGGCTCATATTCGTCTATAAGATGCCATATGTAAAACTGACTGATTACAACGTCAGCAACTGGAGATGTTGAAATACCTCCAACTAACGTATTATCCTCAACAAAAAAATACATCAACATTCCGTTTGTTCCCGCTGTAGCTTTAGATAGCATTGCACTAGACATCGCCATTACAAAAGGAATTGACAAAGCCCCTCTTGCAGTATTTCCTCCTAAGAGAGGTAAAACGACATAATTTCCAGCTGGCATTCCGTAGTAAGTAAAGACATCGCCTAAAGAAAAATCAGACTTTTCTATGCCCATGTTAGAAGCTGCGTCAAAAAGACCTAAAAAACCAAATGTAAAATTTATAAAAAATCTAGCACTATTTTGCATTGCAATTTCACCTTGTTGAGCCGCTAAAGCAGTATAAACTTTAACTGGAGATTCTAATATTGTGTCACTTAAGTTTGCAAAACTAGCTCGAACAGGCTTTGGAATTTTCCTGTAAACCGATAAAATTGGATCTACAAAATATATATCAAGCTGGCTATTGAAATAAAATATTTTTCTATTTAGCTTTTCATAATCGTCTTTAACTACAGGTATTTCGTAGCTGAATTCATCTAAGTCTGGCTCATTAAAATTCGTTTCAGCCTTACAATTAAAAGACAAAAAGAATATAATCATTATTTTTACACACAGGTTTTTCATAACAATCTATAATCCTTCATGATATTGAGTTGCTAAAATAATCAAGATTGATATAATGAAGACAAGAATTACATTCAAAATCACATTATCTTGTGTAAAATGATTTTTAAAAAGGAAAATGTCAACATAGTTTTTTATCGTTTTTCTTGTTCTATAAAAATATTCTACAAAAGCGTAATTTATAAAAGATATAGCCTTTAATATCCCCAAAACGACAGGTATTAATATTTTTAGATAAATATGATGAATGTGTAGTAAGTTTTTTAAAGAACTTTTCTTTAAAGGTTTTGCAAACAAAATTGCAATTAGTAAATACACAAAAAAATCTTTAGACAGACTTATTACATATGAAATGGGCAAGGCTGTTAAATTTTGTCTCAAAGAAAATAATACAAAGGCAAACACAAAAAAGCTAACTGCATAGAAGTTGAGATCTTTTTGAATATCGCTATATTTGAGGGTTTTAATTTTAGGCAATGCTATTGCAAAAAGCTTAAAAGCCCAAAAAACATAGAATAAGTTGCGTACTAAAAACGCTAAATTTACATTTACACTGGAATCGGCCAATTCATGCAACTTTATTTCATTCACGAGGTTTATATCATGTAAAAATGGAGTCATTAGAAGTATGGTATATAAAAGATATGCAGTAGATGTTGAATTTAATGACTCAAGATTGTTTATATTTAATCTACTTACCTGTAAAGTGTTATATAATTGAAAAATTATAATATATGTAATTGCAGAATGTAACATTTCGTAGGAAAAATAATTAATCAAATAATGCGAGGCTTCTGCCTGAAAAACTTCAAAAAAATAAAACACAAAAACAAACATTCCAGCAAAATTTTGATAGAAAAATGATGTTAATAAATCTTTCTCCAGTAAAGCGTAAATAAAACAGTATATTGAGGTAAAAATAACAAGATAGCCAAGCCAAAGGCTATAACTTTCATATACATAACCTGATTTAATCAAAAAAATGCAAACAATTTTAGAATAGCATGCCACAACTATGGTCATCGCAAATTTTTTAGCTTTAGCATAAGCGTTAATAATAAAATAACTAAAAGGTAACAGGCCGATGGCAACTAAAAATCCGAGCTGTAAAATTAGCTTCGACACAACCGCTCCATAACTTAATTCAGAGCCTTGATTTAAAAAATAAAACAAACCTGATAATCCAATTAGCATTGTCAAGCCCGAGACTCCGTGTGTTATTATATAAAACAAACCTGAAATATTATTTCGTGCACTAGACTTCCATATCAACACCACAGAGAGTATGGTTATAATTTCAAGATAAATAAACTTACCGAAAATATTTTCATTAAAAATAACAAAATACAAGCATAAAAGATACAAATCTAAAACACTACGACTAAAAAATGCCATTTTTGGTGATAGTTTTTTATCTAAAGCAATAAAAAACAATATTATAAAATAAACCAACACAGAAAAAGAAAAAATCATTAAACCATTTTTATCAAAGAACAAAGAAAAAGTTGGTTTGTTAAGACTTAATATCAAAGAAACATCAATTTCGTTAATTTTTTTAAGATGCAGGTAGTTTTTAGATAAAAAAAACACCAAACATGAAAATAAGAAAAATGTAAAAAAGCTCAAAAAAATAGTGTGACTTTTTTCTTTTTTTTGACAGAAATTTATAAAAACACAATTCAACACAAATGAAGATAAAAATAAAAATGGAACGGAAAAATTCAAATAATTCATTTTATTCATTATTATATTTAAGGTTGTAAATACCACGCTAAAGCAGTTTTATGTAAGTTAGAGCCTTTAAAAATAAAAAATCAACTTTTAATTATTAAATGAATTTAAAATTAAATTTACCTATTTTAAATAGAAAATTATTTGATTTTTATTTACATAAGAAATAAATAATTTAAAGTGATATTTCATATTTAAAGTAATATTGTAAAACCAAAATGAAAGAGCGTTTAAAAAAGCTAATGAGCTTACTAAATTCGGATAATGTTATAGGGGTTGATCTTGGTACAACAAGTACTGTAATTTATGTAAAAGGTAGCGGTATAAAATTAAGAGAGCCTTCAGTTGTTTCTGTGATAAAAGAAAATGGTATAAATATACCGTATCTTTTTGGACAAAAAGCTGAAGATATGTACGGTAAAACTCCAATAAACATTACTGTAATAAAACCAATGCAAGACGGTGTAATTGCTGACATGTCTATTGCTCAAAAAATGATAGAACATTTTATTCAAAAAACAAAGGCGATAAGTAATATTCTTCAAAAACCAACAATTATAATATCTGTTCCGTTTGGTGCAACCCCAGTTGAAATAAGCACCATACAATCAGCTGCAGAAAGAACAGGTGCAAAAGAAGTGTTTTTAATTTACGAATCAATCGCAGCCGCAATAGGAAGTGGACTAAGAATTAACGACCCTGTTGGATCTGTCGTTGTCGACATAGGAGGAGGCACGACGGAAGTGACAGCTTTGTCTTTAGGCGGAATTGTATGCGGGAATGCAATAAAAGTAGCGGGAAATGCAATCAAAAATGCAATCATTGAATATGTTAAGCAAAGCAACGGCATCTTAATAGGAGATGGAATGGCTGAAAAAATTAAAAGAGAAATCGGCGTTGCATACTTAAGAAAAAACGAAGAAAACACAAAAATTCGCGCAATGGGAAGAAGTATAAAAGACGGCTCACCAACTACCTTTTCAATATCAAAATCTGATGTTGCAGAAGCATTAGCAGAATCTGTTGCAAAAATTGTAGATGTTGTCAAGCTAACCTTAGAATCAACTCCTCCAGAGTTGTCTGTTGACATTGTAGACAGAGGAATTATGCTTACAGGCGGAGGTGTGTTGTTGAAAAATCTTGATTATGTTATTAGTAAAGCTGTAAAATTGCCAGTATTTACAACACCAAATACCCTTGATGCAGTAATAAGAGGAATAGGAGTAATATGCGAAAATACAAAACAATACTCACATATATTATTTAAACAATCTTAAAAGATATGATAAATATTAAAAATATAACAAAACAGTTCGGCAACAAACTTGTTCTTGACGATATAACTTTTGACATAAAAGATAATATAGTTCTTGGACTAGTTGGGTTAAACGGAATAGGAAAAACAACTTTAATCAAAACAATCTTGGACATGCTGACTCCATCTTCAGGAACAATAACAATAAATGGAGTTGATAACAAAAATTATAAAAGCAGAAAATCAATATTTTTTTTACCAGAAAAATTTACTCCATCTGCGTATTTAAAAGGTTTTGAGTTTTTAGAAATTTCAATGTCATTCTTAAAAAAGAGCTTTGATTTTGAAAAAGCACAGTATTATGCAAAAAAACTTGATCTAGATATGAATGTACTCACCAATACAATTGGAAGTTACTCTAAAGGAATGGGTCAAAAATTAGGCCTTCTGTCTGCATTTTTAAGTGAAGCTAGTATATTAATTCTTGACGAACCAATGAGCGGCCTTGATCCTAAATCAAGAATTATGCTAAAACAGGTAATTAAAGAGTATATGCAAGAAGAAAGCAGATGTATATTTTTTAGTTCTCATATTTTAGCAGATGTTGATGAACTATGCCAAGAAATTGCAATACTTCATGATACAAAAATAAAATACCTTGGAGGTACAGAAGAATTTAAAAATCAACAAGGAATTGAAAATCTTGAAAAAGCTTTTTTAAGATGTATATCAGCTGAGTAAAAGCTGTACAGTTTAATCTTAGATTCTAAAAACAAACTATAAACAAAACAGACAATCAAAATGGAATTTCATCGTCCGTTACATCAGCCATTTCTTGATCTTCATAGTTTTCGTTAGATGTTGAGTTTTTTGTTGTCTGTGTCTGTCCAGAAGATGCCGATCCACCAGCCCCGCCAGTAGAAATAAGCTTCAGAACATCAGAGTAACCCTTTAATACAATTTCTGTAGAGTATTTTTCAACACCTTGTGCATCAGTATATTTTCTTGTTTGTAAACTACCTTCAATGTAAACTAAGCTACCTTTCTTAACATATTTCTCAATAATGTTAGAAATTAATTTATCATTAAAAACAACAACTCTATGCCATTCCGTTTTTTCTTGTTTATCTC
This sequence comes from Candidatus Deianiraeaceae bacterium, assembly GCA_964201065.1. Classification (GTDB taxonomy): domain Bacteria; phylum Pseudomonadota; class Alphaproteobacteria; order Rickettsiales; family Deianiraeaceae; genus CAXNCX01. Next base: position 6,236 of record CAXNCX010000036.1, read on the forward strand.
CATTTTTATCTCTCCAAAATTCACTAGTTGCAATAGTTATATTCGCAATTTGAGTGCCACTTGCAGACATTCTAATATCAGGGTCTTTCCCAACTCTTCCTAAAATAGTAACTTTATTAATCATAAAACTTGCTTAAAACTAAAAAACTAATCATCTTATATATTTAAAATACAAACTATTTTTGATTTGATTCTATAATTTTGATTGCTTTTTCTAAACTCTTTAAAACAAGCTTAACTTCATTTTCCGTCGTAAACTTACCCATTCCAAATCGTAACTCTACATTGTTGTGTTTTTGTACTGTTCTATTTTGAGTATCGCCTACGCTGTGTAGCGTATCAAAACCAGAAGAACAAGCAGAAGTTGAAGAGATCATAATGTTTGGCATTAAATCAAAGAAATCCTGTGCCCTGTCTGTATTTGGAAACGAAACTTTAGCACATCCAAAATATTTTTGAGAAGGATTTCCAACTAAAGACGCTCTTGGTTCAATTTTTTTAATTCCATTGACAAGCATGTCGTGTAGTTTTTTAAGTTTCTCGTTTGTGATTTTCATTTCTTTACCTGCCAAATCAGAAGCTTTACCAAGTGCCACAATTAAATAGGTAGCTAGCGTGCCACTTCTAAGTTTATTTTGCTGACCACCTCCGTATATCAAAGGCTCAATTTCAGATTGTAAGCTTTTTTTAATGTAAATTGCACCAATTCCTTTTGGAGCATATATCTTGTGTCCAGAAATAGACATCATGTCAATATTCATTTTTTCGACATCAATAGGAATTTTTCCAAATGCTTGAGCTGCATCTGTATGAAATATTATGCCTTTTGCACGAGTTATTTTCCCTATTTCTTCAACTGACTGAATGACACCGTTTAAATTGTTAACCGCCATTACAGAAACAACAGCTGTGTTGTTTTTTATAGAATTTCTTAACAAATCAAGATCTAAAACTCCGTCATTTTTAACATCAAGCACAGTAACTTGACAGCCCTTTTTCCTTAAAAATTCAACAGTGTCAATAACCGCTGGATGCTCTGTTGCAACAGTTATTATGTGATTTTTTTTACCGTTACAATCTTTCATTACGCCTCTTATAGCCATGTTGTCAGACTCTGTAGCACCAGATGTAAAAATAATTTCATCAGGCTGTGCATTAATTAAGCGTGCAACTTTGATCTTTGAATCTTCAACCGCTTTCATGGCAAGTCTACCTTCTGAGTGTATTTTTGAACTTGGATTTGCATAATGCTTAATCAAATAAGGCAACATTGACAAAAGAACTCTTTTGTCAACAGGTGTTGTAGCCTGATAGTCCATGTATATGATTTTATCATTGTGATGCCTCTGTTTAAAAATAAAAATTACAGAAAATATACTGACTAAAAAAACTGTCAAAATTTTTAATACTCTTGTGTTCATTTTTTTAAATCTAACTTTTCTTCTATATCTTCCCATACAGGAGACATATCACGGAGCTTTTTTACACTTTTTACCAAATTGTCAACAACTAAATCAATTTCATCTTTTGTGCTATACTTACCTATTCCAAATCTTAAGTTACTATGAGACATCAATTCGTCAACTCCAAGTGATCTAATTACAGGAGAAGACTCTAATTTTGCCGACGAACAAGCAGAGCCTGTCGACAAAGCAATGCCTTTTAAACTCATCAACAAAGACTCGCCTTCAATACCTGGAAAGCTTATATTCAAACAACCCGGAAATCTTTGATGTCTGTCTCCATTTAAAAATATATACGCTATCTCTGTAAATATTCTGTTTAAAAAATGATCAGATAGCTGTTTTATATGTTGATAATTTTTTTCCATATCTCGTTTGGCAATCTCAGATGCCTGGCCTAGACCTACAATTAAAGGAGTTGGTAATGTTCCGCCTCTCATTCCTCTTTCTTGACCACCACCGTAAATTATAGGTCTAATTCTAACTCGTGGTTTTTTTCTAACATACAATGCACCAATTCCTTTTGGAGCATATATCTTGTGTCCAGAAATAGACATCATGTCAATATTCATTTTTTCGACATCAAGAGGAATTTTTCCAAATGCTTGAGCTGCATCTGTATGAAATATTATGCCTTTTGCACGAGTTATTTTCCCTATTTCTTCAATTGGCTGAATAACGCCAATTTCATTATGAACAAACATAATTGAGACTAAAAATGTCTTTTCCGTAATTGCATTTTTTAAATCTTCAAGGTTTAAAATACCGTTACTCTGTGGCTTTAAAAAAGTAACATTAAAACCTCTATTAACAAGCTCCTGACAAACAGACATAACGCATGGATGTTCTGTTATCATTGTGATGATGTGGTTTTTTTCAGGTGTTTTAGAAAACTTCTGCATATATTCAGAAGCACCAAAAAGTGCTAAATTATTTGATTCAGTTGCTCCTGATGTAAACACTATCTCAGATGAATCACTGGCGTTAATCAAATCTGCAACTTGTTGTCTTGCTATCTTTATTCCTTCTTCACTTTCCCATCCAAATTCATGAGAAGAAGAATGAGGATTTCCAAATTTTTCTGTAAAATAAGGTATCATTGCTTCAAGAACCTGCTTGTCAACTGGAGTTGTGGATTGATAATCCATGTAAATTCTTTTCATATGCTAAAAGTCTGAATATGATCTAAAAACTAAATATATCAACATACATGTCAAGAAAAATATACCAATAAAGCAAAACTTGACAAGTTCTAGATTTTTTATTATCATTCTACATAACTTAAATTAATACTATAATGGAAAATAGTGAAAAAATAATTGTATCATCTGATATAAACAACATAATAAAATTAAAATGCTTGTTTGAAATAGAAATAATTAGGGCTGTATTGTATAGAATTCATAAATGCCATCCGGATTTCCATTTTATGTACAATCGTACAGCTAAACTAAGTTTTATGACACAAATATCACATACT
>CAXNCX010000037.1:0-9016 GCA_964201065.1 Candidatus Deianiraeaceae bacterium
CAACAAAAAAATAGGAAAAGTTTGTAAAAAGATAAGCTAGAAATGTTATCAACAATATTGCAAATGGAAATATTTGAAAGTTTAGAATGTTAAATTTATGAAAAAAGTTGCCAATCATACAGCGGATTATTTTTATTAACCCACCGAACAAGATTTTTGCTCAAGTCTTGCATTTTTTAATTTATCAAAATCATCATCTGCGTGGTAAGAGGATCTTGTTTTAGATGATGCGGATACTACTAAAAAACCTTTTTGTTTTGCTGTTTTTTCTATTATTTTAAACTCTTCATCTGTTAAGTATCTGTCAACTTCAAGATGGTTTTGGCTTGGTCTTAAATACTGCCCTACTGTCAAAAAATCAACACCACTTGCACGCAGATCGTCCATTGTATCAAAAATTTCCTCAGTTTTTTCACCCATTCCAGCAATAATACCTGATTTAGTAAATATCTGTGGATTAATTTCTTTAACTTTTTTTAGCAAACCCAAAGAATGATCATACTTTGCACCAAGTTTAATTTTTGGAAAAATTCTACGAACTGTCTCAATGTTGTGATTATAAACATCTGGCTTTGCCTCAACTACAATTTCAACTGCACCGTCTTTTCTTAAAAAATCAGGAGTTAAAACTTCAATAGTTGTCTTTGGACAACGCTTTCTTATCGCGTAAATGCAATTTGCAAAATGCTGAGCACCACCATCTGGTAAATCATCTCTGTCAACAGAAGTTACAACAACATGACGAAGATTCATTAACGAAATTGCCTGAGCAAGTCTGTTTGGCTCCTCAAGATCAAGAGGCATTGGCTTTCCTGTTTCAACATCACAAAATCTACAAGCTCTAGTACAAACATGACCCATAATCATAAAAGCCGCATGCTGCTTCGACCAACATTCTCCTATGTTAGGACAATTCCCAGAAACGCAAATTGTATTAAGACTTAACTGATTAACAATGACGGCAGTTCTGTTATAAACAGATGAATTATGAATTCTAACTCTTGGCTTATTAACATCCATAAATTTTAATTTGATACATAAGTAACAAAGGATATATTTTTGTCAATACAAACAATTCTTGCAAAAAAATAAATCTATAGTATTAGTTTAAAAATAGTTTTTACATGCCAAAAAATATAGTTAAAACATTGTTTATTTTAATATTTGCGTTTTCATCGAAAAATGCCTTATCTGAAATAAAAATCATGTCCAATTCAAACAGCTACACAGTTCAAGATTTTCCATTTTCAACCACTTTATACGGTCAGAGCATTGAAGAAATAACGGAGGAAGCTGCGCAATCCGCTTTTGAAGAGTTAAAACGACAAAATAAATCTGTTAGTGATGCTCCCTTTTCAAAAGAACTTATACTAGACTTTTCTAAACATTCTGAAAACATTACAAGTAAAAATTATTCAGCAATTTACGAATTTACTTTTTCAAAAATACAAATCACACAAGAAAAAAAACAAGCCAATCAACTAAAACATGTTTTTGGCAGGGAAACTATCCTTGTGACGCTCAAAGTAAAAAATAACAACAAACTTAAAGATTTTTTTACCGAAACAGAAAAACTAAGCTCAAATATGTATTACACATCTTTTATTGATAATAAAATTACCATAAAATTCACAGGCATATACAAACTAGGAATAATAGAATATCTATCCTCTAAATACACAACTTTTTCAACCGAAGACGGCAATTTAGTAATAAAATTATGAATAAACTAAGCATAAATATAATAATTCTTGGTGCAGGTCAGGGAACTAGAATGAAATCAAAAAAACCAAAAGTATTACATGAAATAGCAAACTTTTCAATGCTTGAAATTGTAAATAAAGTTTCTGAAGAACTAACATCTAAAAAAAATATTGTTAATTTAATATCAAAAGAAGTGGAACAATATTCTGAATTTAAAATCAATAACCCTGTCATACAAGAAGATAGACTTGGCACAGGTCATGCAGTTAAAATTGCAGTTGAAAATTTTGATTTAATACAAGAAAAAACAGTCATATTATACGCCGACACTCCTTTAGTTAAGATAAAAACAATAGAAAGCATGCTAAAACAAAACTACGACTTAATTCTTTGTGGATTTGAAGTTTCCGACATTTCAAAAAAATACGGCAGAATTATTACCAATCATTCAAACAAAGACTTTTCAGAAATATATAAACTCGTTGAGTACAAAGACGCAACCCATGAAGAAAAAGAAGAAACACTTTGCAACGCAGGAATTATGGTTATTAAAACTTCCCTGTTAAAAGAATTAATATTTAAAATTGATAACAACAACGAAGCCAAAGAATTCTATCTAACAGACCTTGTTAAACTAACACAACAAAAAAATCAACAAGCATTTGTATATCACGCATCAGAACTTGAATTTCAAGGTGCCAATTCAAGAAAAGAATTAGCAGAACTTGACGCAACGCTTCAAGATAATTTAAAATCAGAACACATGGACAACGGAGTCACATTTATGTTGCCAAATACAACGTACATCTCCTACGATACTGAAATTGAAAACGACTGCATTGTCGAACCTAATGTTTTTATTGGAAAAGGTGTAAAAATACACAGCGGAGTCAGAATAAAATCTTTTTCAAGATTAGAAGACTGTGAAATAAAATCATAGTTTATTCATTAGTATCCGTTAGTCGTCTTAACTTTGCAACAAATCTGTTCCAAGTTTTTCTATCACTTGCAGGAAAGGCAGAAGACATAATTTGTTTTGATGACACATTTTTATAAATACTCGCACCTCCCATTATTGTAACATCATCTTCAATTGTTATGTGACCTGCAATTGCGACTTGTCCGCCAATCAAGCAATTTTTACCAATTACAGTGCTACCTGCTATGCCCGATTGCCCCGCAATGCAAGTGAAAGAACCTACAGAAACATTATGTGCAATTTGAACTAAATTATCAATCATTACATTGTCTCCAAGAACTGTATCCCTCATTGAACCTCTGTCTATACAAGTATTAGCACCAATTTTGCATCCATTTCCAATTTTTACTTTACCAATATGAGGTATTGTTTCAAATTTACCGATTTCATGATTAAATTCAAAACCAAAACCTGATTTACCTATTACAGCACCACAAAAAATCTCAACACCATCTCCAATTTCGCAACACTCAAGAACTACATTTGAGTGAATTTTGCAATTTTTTCCAATCTTAACGCCCTCTTTCACATGAACATTGCAACCTATATAAGTACCTGAATCAATTTTAACATATTTTTCAATCTTTGAAAACTCAGATATCGTAACTCCTTCTTCAATTTGAACCAACTCATCGACACAACCTTTACACAAACTACGATTGTAAGATTTAAAAATATCATTATTTGACTTTAAAGACAAAAGATTTTCAGCAATCTTAAAAAAACTAAGTCTTGGATTTTTTGAAAAAAGAAAAATTTTATTTAGTTTTTTTAAATCTTCTGTGCAATATTTTTCCTCAATAACAACAAAATTAGAGTTGCTGTTTTTTAAGTTATCAAAATATTTATGCCTTGATACAAGATCTATGTTTACAAAGCTTAATTCATTAAATTTGGCAAAAATTAACTCTGCATAACCTGTCAAATCAATGAATTCTGCGTCTAAAGGAAAACATGAATAAATACCAAATTGTTTTAATTCTTCAATCTTAAATCTCTTCATCTTTAGCTAGATAAATTTTTACATCTTTTATAGCTGCAACAATTGTAGCTAGATCTTTATCAATATTTTTTTGCAACATATTTCTAACCCCACAGTCTAAGGCTATCCAAACACTATCTACATCGATTAATCGTATATAGTGTTTTAGTTTTCTTAAAATATCATTTTTAACAACACGACGACTACTCAAAGGATCCATTACACCAAATGCGATGTCTGTAAAGTTTTTATAACCGATTAATGCTTGAAGTATCCAGTCTTGAGAACGGCAAGATTCTATCATCAGTAAATCATAATCAAGTCTGTCAAGATCTTCAAAGATCTCAAGTATGTCAAAATAACCCATATACAAACAGGCTTGAGTATCATCTGAAAATGCATTAAGAAGTTTTGCATGGACAGCTAAAGTCTTTTGAAGTATGTCCGATGCTTTTGATTTTTCTGCGGATAAATGACTTGTAAAACAAGATTCGTTAATTCCAATACACTTCACACCACAACTTTGGAGTATTTTTATTTCCTCAAAAATCAAACCAGCAAGATAACTTGCAAATTGCATCTTATCAATATTTTCAGGTAAATAAAACTGATTCATCAAGCTAAAAGGACCCGGCAATGTAAATTTAATTGTCTTTTTTTCTTCAAGACTTAAAGCGTGTCTTACTAAGTCAGTATCAATTAAGCCATTTTTCATAGTTGGCATATCGTAAACAATACCTGGATATACATACCAATCTCCGGTTTTTGGTACAGGATTTTTTCTAAGCAAATATGTATTATCAGTAGCCCTCACAAACAAGTCTATATCAGAAACTCTATCAACCTCTCCATAAGAGAGAACATCAACTTTTGAGGCATTTTGATTATCTAAAACTCTACGAATTTTTTGCTTAATAATTTCTTTGTCTTTTTCACTTAAGCCTTCTTTTTCGTTTGCAATCTTTCTTAGGGTGTTTGCAAGCTCAGATTCTAAAGGAGTGTAGCCATTATGAATAATTGGCAATATTTCATTATTCACTCTGCTTAAAAACTCTTTTTTTCTTTCAACAAACTCAGCTCTTTCAGAAATTTCTGGCAATAAGCTGAACTTTTCTGCCTCATTTTGCAACGCATTTAAAAATTTTGGTGAAGCATGAGTGGAAAACTCTTCAAGTTTATGAGCTTCCTCTTTATTAATAGCGTCTCTGAGCGTTATTAATTCTTTTTGTTTTTGAAGACAAAAACTCAAATTAGACTTTATTTCTTTTGGCATTTGATCTTCAAGCTCAACATCAAAAGGCAGATTAAACATCGGACAAGATGTTGAAATATATATCTCTTTGTCTTTGGCAATTTTATTTTGAAATTTCTTTACAATATCTGTAGATTTTGATAAATTTGCCTTCCAAGTGTTATTGCCGTTAATAACACCAAGTGAATAGCTACGATTAAAATCTAAACTATTTAAATACACATTCAAATCATCGTCTGTTATGCTTGATAAATCAAGGTGCACCATATCAACTGGCAGTTCGTTTAATAAATTTATATTATGAGTCACTCTGCCGTAAAAATTTGCAAAAATAAGCTTAACATCAACTAATTTTTCTCTAATTGCGGTGTATATTTTTTTATAATGCTTTCTTTGTGTTGTTGATAGTTCACAGCTAAAATAAGGTTCGTAAAAAATTACTTCCTCGACACTTATTCTTTTTAAATTAACACATAAATTTTCATAAACACCAATTAACTCATCAATACATTCAAAAACATCAATATCTTCTTCCATAGTACGACCAAGCATAAGGTACGTCATTGGTCCCATTATAAAAGGAACTGTATCAATTTTGTTTTGCTTAGCATGTAAAAAATCTAAAATTGGTTTGTTGTCAGAATATATAAACTCAACTGGATCTGAAAACTCAGGTACACAGTAAAGATAATTTTGATTAAAATATTTAGAATATACAGACGGCAAAACATCGAATTTTTCACGCTGAGTACCGTAAATCATCATCGCGTATATTTCTTTAGAAACAGGACCTCCTTCCCAATAATAACGCCTACTAATATTTCCAACCATACAAGTTGTATCAAGAACATGATCAAAAAAAGTAAAATCATTACTTACAATTTTGTCTATTCCTAGATTTTTTTGTATTTTCCAGCTTTCTAATGCGATTTCTTTTCCTTTTTGAACAAGCTCTGCTTCTGTAAGCTTTTTGTTAACAAAATCTTGAAAAATCTCTTTTGTCTTGTTGTTATGTATTCCACGGGACAGACCCATTGACAAAATTTTTACTGACATAGGCAAAATATAAAATAACTAATTCTTGATAGTTAGACTTTGCACAATAAAGTTTATAAAATAAAAATCAATTTTTATGCTTATTAAACTTTTCACATCAAGTATTCTAGGTTCTTGTATAGGCATTTCTGCGTTTTATGAGTTAATAATTTATAGAATACATACAAATCCAGCAAAAATTCTAATAATCGCTTTAACTTTAAATCGTCTCTTTAAGCTAATTTTAGACATACCATCTGGTTTGTTATTTTTTAAATTCGGATATAAACACAACCTTATTATACAGCATGCATTTTTAATACTCGCTAGTGTGTTAATACATCAATTTAAGCTAATTACGGCCCCGATCATACTAATTGGAGGTGCAACAGTATTTTTTAGCGGAAAATATGAAACAGCAATCTTCGAATACTTAAAGTCAAAACAAAAAGAAATACAGTTTAGAAAATACATTTCGATGCTTTATTTTTTACAAGATATTTTAGCGTCAACAACTATAATGTTTTTAAAAGACTTGGACACTAAATATATCCAATTACAAACAATTACTTTTTCATTAATCTGTATTGCCATCGGTTTAACGATTTCATGTACACAATCAAACACAATAAAAAAAACTTTCATTTCTTTTAATTTTGGTTCTTTTTTTAACAGCTTGAGAGGTAATTATTTTGCTATTTTTTCTTTTGCCTTCACCTATGCATCGGTTTTTAGTCTATCAAAAATACTTAATTTGTACTTAATAGAAAATAACTCAATTAACTTTTCTTTTAAATACGCAAGCATCATCAGATTTAGCCTTGGAATTGGTGCTTTTCTATCTTTTTTATTCTTTTCTGGTATAAAAAACAAAGTTAACAATTACATTAAAATAATATTTATTTCAATGCTTTTATGTGATATTTTAGCAGTTTTAAATTTAGTATTTTTCAAAGGAACACAAGTGATATTTTTCGCTATTTTAATAAACCTGTCATATTCTTTAACAGAGGTTTTCACAGAAAGTTTTATAGAAAGAAACGAATATAGAATTTTAAATATATCTATATCAACATGGACTGCCAATTTTATTAGATTTTTGATACCTTTAATGGCATTATTTTTTCAAAATACAAAAGTCGCATTATCTACGATTTTTATGATACATTTTTGTGGTATTTTTTGTTTACTCTTGCAAGTAAAAAAAATTACAATATCAAAAAGTTGAATTTGTAAACTATGCATTCAAAATTTATCTCTGAAAGAATGGACTCTTTACAGTCCTCTCAGACGCTTGCAATATCTTCAAAGGCAAAACAATTAAAAAAACTTGGCAAAAATGTTTTAGATTTTAGTATTGGAGAGCCTGATTTTGATGCCGATATAAGTGTCAGAAATGTTGCAATACAACATATAAATCAAGGCAATACTTCTTATACTGCAGCCGATGGCATGCTGGAACTAAAAGAAGCAGTAAGACAAAAATTTATTCGTGATATAAACATAAAATACGAAGATTCTGAAATAATTTGCTCTACTGGTGCAAAACAATCTATTTTTAACGCCTTCATGGCAACATTAAACCAAGGAGACGAAGTTATTATACCAACTCCATTTTGGACATCGTATTTTGATATTATAAAGTTTTTTGGCGGAACAGTTAAAAAATTAAGAACTAACTTTAGTAAAAACTTTGAAATCGATTTTAATGAACTAGAAAACTTAATAACCGATAAAACAAAGTGGATAGCAATAAATTCTCCTTGCAACCCCTCTGGTAAGGTTATTTCTAAAAAAGAGCTAGACAAAATTGCAGAAATTTTAAAAAAATATCCAAATATTCACTTAATGTCAGACGACATATATGAATATATATATTTTGACAGTAAAAATAAGTCTGAAAATATATTAAAATTCTATCCAGAACTTAAAGAAAGAGTCTTAATTGTAAATGGATTATCAAAAAATTACTCAATGACAGGCTGGAGAATTGGCTTTTCCGCAGGCAACAAAACATTAATAAAACAAATGTCTGCAATACAATCTCAATGTACATCAAGTCCATGTAAAATTGCTCAGGTTGCTGCAACACAGGCTTTGAATGGCAAACAAGACTACATTCAAAACTTTGTAGATTCTTACAAAGCACGGGCTTTGTATGTATTCAATCAAGTGAATAAATCAGATTTTCTTGAAATGAAAATGCCAGAGGGTGCATTCTATGCCTTTATATCAATTCAAAAAACAATCCAAAGTGGCATCTTTAAATCTTCAATGGAGTTTTGTCAAAAACTTCTAGAAGAGGAGTTTGTATGTTGTGTACCCGGTGAGGCATTTGGGTATGATGATTTTTTTAGACTATCATTTGCCACCGACATGACTACAATTCAAGAAGGATTGAAAAAAATAGAAAACTTCATAAAAAAATATAATATACAATCATGAACAATAATTACAAAAATAAATTTTTATTTATTCCACTTGGTGGATGCAATGAAATCGGTATGAATTTTAGCCTTTATCAATATAATAATGACTGGATAGCAGTTGACTGTGGAATTGGATTTGCCGACAAACTAAAAGTACCTGGTGTTGATATAATAGTGCCAGATTTGAGCTTTATAAAAAAACAGGGAATCGTGGTTAAAGCCTTAATAATAACACATGCACATGAAGATCATATCGGAGCAGTTGCACATTTGTGGCATGAATTACAATGCCCTATATACACAACTCCTTTTGCTTCGCATATTTTAAAACTTAAAGCTAAAGAAAAAAGAGTTGACAAGGAAATTAAAATAATCGAAATAGACAACAAGACTTCAGAATTTAAAATTGGTAGCTTTAAAATAAGCCCTGTTTCAATTACACACTCAACTCTTGAAATGAAAGGTTTTAAAATAACTACCGATATTGGTTCGGTTTTTCATACTGGAGACTGGAAGTTTGATCTAAATCCTATTGTCGGAGAAGGAACTGACATAAAAAGACTTTCTCAAATGAAAGATGAAAACATATTGGCATTAATGTGTGATTCAACAAACTCAAACAAAAAAGGTCATTC
>CAXNCX010000038.1:0-8713 GCA_964201065.1 Candidatus Deianiraeaceae bacterium
TTTTTCAAAATTATTACTAACAGGTGCAACAGTTGAGCCATCTCCCCAAGCGCCTAGCGTTTTTGCATTCATCTTTACTGCGTCAAATGAGTGATTTGAAATTTTAATCGGATTTGTGAGCTGTCTGAGTGTTGAATTTTGATTTAAAAAATCCTCAATCGCTGTAGCTGCATCACCTGCAATTTCATAGCCATTTTCAACTTTTGAAGAGTCAGAAAGCTGTGCGATTCCAGTTTCAATTCCTTTTCTAACATAATCGTTAAATGCTTTTTTGTATTGCACTGAAAAAGTATTGCCTTTTGTGTTATTTGAAACTGTTGGTCTAGCAGTGCTTGCAGATTTAACAGATAAACCATCAATTGATTTATTCATTTTTGCTAGTTTTTCGTCTAAAAGTGGATCGTTTTGCTTTTTTTCAAGATTAGCAAGTCTTTCTTCATTAGTTTGTTTAAAACCTTCCCAAGCTTGTCCAAGCTGATCTAGTTTGTTTGAAAAATTGTTTAAGTTCATATTGTGAAAAATAAATTCATTCTCAATATCAAAAGTTTTTTTGATGTATGTAAGCAGAAAATGAATTTAGGACGAGAAACATTGACTTTTAATAAAAAAATTATTGTCAACTAAGGTAGCCAGATATTAAAAAATGAAATCTAAAACACAATATAATTTTTTCATTTTTCTCCTTTTAGCTCTTGTGACTGTTATTTTATATAAAAAAGTCAGAATACCTATTTTTATAACTACCAAATACAATAGACAGTATATATGTTATTAGTCTTGAAAGAGCAAAAGAAAGAAGGAAATATATAACAACCAACTTAGACAAAATTAATTTAAAATATAAAATTTTTAATGCAATTGATGGATCAACTCTAAAGATTAGAGACAGCGCTGGTAATATATTTTATGGGAATGAATTAAAAAAACATTTAAAATTTGGCGAAACATACACCGTAATGTGTCCAAATATAAATATAACATACACGTATAAAGTACTTGAATATGACAATCCTATGCTTGCTGGTTCAATGGGCTGTTATTGCTCTCATCTAGAGGTTTTAAATTTGATATATAAAAATAAAGAGAAGCTGTCGATTGTCCTAGAAGACGATATGAACATCAATGAACACTTTTTACCAACCATTAACAGCATAAAAGGAAGCTTAATAGACAAAAAACATCCAGATATAATTTACTTAGGCACAACAAATAAAAAACCTGGCATTGGTCGTAAATTAAAGACTTATAGATACATTCCTTTTAGCAATTTAAGAAAACTATCCTCAATAGTTTTGGGGTTATATGCTTATGCAACAAGCTATGAAGGAGCTAGGAGAATAGTAGAATCTACCATTGAAACTGATAGGCAGATAGATAACAAAATTTATGAACTTGTCAAAAATAAAAAAGCTTTGGAAAATGTATACATCGTATCAGATCCAATAACACATTACGATTCAGTCGTATACAAATCTCAAATAGCAACTATAAACAATGAAACTCATTAAATTATCGCTTTAGGATTAAAAATATAATCTCCTTCTTTCTCACACTCACAAGTAAGTTAGAAATTGTAATTCGTTTTATTTCACCAGATAAAATTAAATCATGCCAAGTTTTAAGGCTTGAAAATCTTGGTTTTTTATCTGAAAAGTGTAAAACTATCTCTCTCAAAATTCCAAGTTGAATTTCTGATTTTAAGTCCAAAAACCAATCTTTCTTAAAACTACCTTCAATACCACTCAACACAATATTCTGCATTTCTTTTTGAATAATATCATCAACTACAGTTTTAACACCCTGTAAATGCTCAATTGCCATTGAAATTCTTGGCTTAAATTCTTCAAAATCTTCAAAACCAGTGATGATTTTTCTAATTTTATTTCTAGTAAATTTTTCATCAGAATTAGTTTCGTCTTCTGCCCACTGAAGATTGTTTTTAATAGCATATTCAATGATTTCTGACTTTGGAACTTCAAGCAATGGACGAGTTAATTTAATATTATTAGTTAATGCCTTTGATTTAGGCATTGCACACAGACCGCTTAAGCCACTTCCACGCATCAAATTCATAAAAAATGTCTCAATTTGATCATCTAAGTGATGTGCGGTTAATATTTCTGATATGTTATTTTGAGTCGCTATTTCTTCAAAAATTAAGTACCTCGCCTCTCTTGCTTCTTGCTCTAGGTTTTTTTTTACCTCACCATGCCAAGCTTTAAGTATGCAGTTAATACCGAAAGTTTTAAGATAATTTACCGTAAATTCAGCGTCTTTTTTAGAATTTTCTCGTAAATTATGATCAACAGTAATTGCTAAAAAACTGTATCCTAGTTTTTTCATCAAAAAGCCAAGAACAATACTGTCAACACCCCCAGATACAGCAACAAGATATTGTTTATTTTTATCAAGTTTAGACTCAAAATAATTTTGCAAATCTAAATTTTTCTCATTAAATCCCATTTATCTAAATATGCTTTAAAATGTTTTTTATCTTTATGTTTTATAAGATAGTCTTCAGCTTGTTGTATGTTTTTTTCAAAAACACCATCTTGAGCTTTGCCACAAAATCTTAAATACTTCAAATACACTAAATATGTCGCAATAACATCGGTTTCACAATAATCTCGTATTTCTTGTATTTTACCTTGTTTATAATTTTCCAAGACACTATCCCCAGCTCCATCAAGCTTAACCGGAATTCCAAGCAAAGCACAGACTTCTGACATTTTAATTTTCGCACTTGAGCCATAATCACTTAAAACATCAAGCAAATCACAGTGATAATCGGCTGAATATCTGCTTGAATAGTTATTCCATTTGTCTTTTGTGTCCATTAACCAATCACCGTGCACTCCATGTTTCATTGCTCTATATTTCAAGACTGGTAAGTCAAATGTTCTGCCATTAAAACTAACCAAATTTACATGACAATTTAAGGCTTTTATTCCTTCAAAAAAGCTTTTTACAATATCTTTTTCAGACGCACCAATCTCACATCCTGTTTTTACACCATTTAAGTTTAAAATGTTGTTTCCGTTTGAATCAACTACCAAATCAGCTACCAAATACGAGACACAAACAACCTTATGAAAAAGTTGTCTTGGAAAGTCATTTGTATATTTTTCTGTATGATATTGGATTAATTTTTCAATCTCTTCTTCTTCTGTGCCTTTAAAATCTATCAAGTTCTGACACACTGATCCATCTGGGATTGTTTCAATGTCGAAGACGCATATTTTTGTTTTTTTATTGTACATGTTTTTGGATAATAACACAAATAATTAATAAATAAAATATTTAATAAACAACAAAACATTAAACAATAAAGCTTTTAGATTGACCAAAGCTATCTAAATCAAAACCTACAGTCTCTACCAACTTTGCAAATCTTGCTGAATTCATCAAACGCCCTGCTGAATTTTTAGTATTTTTACCCTTAAAAACTCTACCAAATTTAGTTCCAAGCCCAGCTTTGTCGCATGCTTGTTGCACAGAAGCCGAGGCTTTAAATAACATGTCTTTAGCATCATCAATACTATCAGTGCTTTCAATCAAAAATTCAGTAATCATATTAGCAAATAAAATACTTTTAAATGTCTCATTTTCATACATTTGTTTAAACCCAACTCTTGGCTCAAAGATATCAGGAATGCCATCTTCATATCTTTTAGTACATTGCAACACTATTTGTTCATCATAAAGCTCTTGCCATTCATCCCTATTTCTAAATTCATTAATACTTTTTAATATCGCCTTAACATAATCAATCTTGTCTGAGTCTATGTTATTTAAAATCTCTGAAATTGCGTTCTCTTGTGCCTCTTGTTCATACTTTTCTTTCCATGTTAAAGTTGCAGTTCCTATCTCAAGATTTTCATCGGATGTTAAAATTTTAAATACTTCAGTTGTGTTTTCAGGTGCTTCAAAAATGATAGATTGCTGTTTAGGTTCTGGTGCTTTTTCTTGTAAATTGTCAAACATGTTATTGACATCGTCTAAAATATCTTTATTGTCATCATTTAAACTTAGTTTAATTATATCAGCATGTTCAATATATTCATCCCAAAATCTTTTTATTGCATCAATTTTTGCTTTATCGCCATTAGTTATTGATTGTAAATCTTGTGTTAAAAGAAAATTCATAAAACTCTCAACATCATGCTTATTATTAACCAAAGCAGCAATTGTTGTTGTTAAAGCATCATCGCTTAAATTTTTAAGGAAAATCTTGTCAAAAAAATCTTCATCATAAGATATTTCTTCTTCACTACATAAAATATTAGACCTTTGCTCTCTTAATTTTGATGTTTCTATTTGATTGACAAGGATATCTGGAGTCACTAGCATTAAATTTTTGTCTTTTTGATTTTCAAAAGGCAAATCCTCCACTATCTTTTTTGGAAAATCGTCCCATCTAAAAAAGTCTTTTTGATTTTCAAACAAATTTTTTATATACTTTACCTCTTCAGTTTCAGGCCATAATTGAAAAAGCATTTTCATATTAACACCATCTGTTAGACTGTCGGTGTCATCATACATACCTCCTATATTCTTATAGCTATTCACTATACACTCTGCGATTGTAGGATTCTTTGTTGGATTAGTCGCATTTTCGTATCCTCGAAGTACTTTTTCTTTCAGTGGGTCAGGACAGTGTTTTATAATTAACGCAGAAACTGCTTCATTGCTAAAATCATAATGCAAAATATTTTTTATAGAGTTTTCAAGCTTATCCCTCTCAAACTCAAGCTTAGATAGACCAAGTTTATCACGAAAAGCATTATTCTCCTGAAGTTCCACTAACAGACTGTTTAGTTTTATGTCTGCTGTATCTGTTTTATAACTAAATTCTAGCATACAATCTAAACGCTGCGTCGGCATACAGCATGTACACCAAGCAATTGGGGTTAATGTACCTTCTAGACCTGAATTTTGAAATTTTTTAACCAAATCTTTTGTTGCTTTAGCAGGAGTGCCATCACCGTGTCCATCAATCAAAAGAGTATGCACATATTTGTTTTGATCTTCCTGAATTTTATTAATTTCATCATCTGTAATCGTATTTAAGTCTTTTTGAATTCGTGTTATTTTAACATCTTTGCCGTTAATTTTTAAATCATCTTGAGTCTTTTTAGGCACCTTTAAATCATAACTAACAACATCAACATCGTAGCCTTTTTTTGTAATATCTTGAATAAACGAGTTATGATATTCTTGGACTTTTGAATAACCAGAGGCAAAAATTATAACTCTCACTTTTTTAGCCGCCTTCATTTCCTGTATACCATCATAAAACTGGATATTATAGATAATTTTTTCATTTTCAGTTTTTGCACTTATTTTAAGTATCTTATTATGTTTGCCTCTAAGGATTAAATCACCGTCTTTAATACTTTGCATAATATCGCTAACTACGGCAACATTCTCCTTGGTAATTGGATCATTTATAAAACCCTTTCCTTCAGAATTATCGTCTAGAAAAATATGTTCCAAATCTGAATTCAAAAAATCTGCAAGCTCTTTTTTTTCTTCTTCTTTTTTGTATGCAAAAAGATTATTTATAAAGCCTTTAAAACCTTCAACTGTTGTTGTTTCTTCTTCGTCGCCCGCAGATGAGTTTATATAAGCTGTCGTCGGTTTTTTTGTTTTTTTAAGCTTTCTAGACTCTTTTAATCTTGATGATTTTGCAAGTTCTCGGTTTTTTTCTTTTTTCGTTATATATCTGTCATAGTGATAGCCACCTTGATTTTCAATAACAATATCGCAGTCATCCCCGTCGTCATTAAAAATCATTTCATTAAGGCTTTTACCTTGAAATTGTACATTTTTTTCTATATAACTTATAACATTTGGCGTATACCAATGTGCCTGTGTATCATTTGTATTAAAAACAAATATCTTTCGTTTTTCTTTGTATGCCGCCAAGTACGCAACCGTTAGGTCATAAAAACTAGTATTTTTTTTAAAAAAGAATTCAGCATCCTCAACTCTATTAACAGCTTTAAGCTTGCCTTCTATGTTTAGTATTTTACATCTAGCATCTTCAATAAGGTTATTATGCTTGTAGTCAAGTGTTAGATCTTTAAACTCCTTGTATCTTTCGATTAATGCTAACTTATTACGCTCATTTTCTCCTGCCTTTGTTGGATTAGTGAAAGTTATACCATTTAACCTTGTAATAATAGATTCTGCTGTTATTGTCTCGTTAAACATTGAATCATAACTCTCAAGTGGTTTTCTAGTTTTTGTTAAAAAATTCAATGTTTCGTTATAAAGTTGTATAAATTTCGCAATATCTGCTTCTTTTTTCGTGCTAAATTTTGATACCGTAAATTCTCTTGTGAATGTCACATCTTCAGTAAATTTCGCCAACAAATTGCTTAATTCTTGTTTATCTTTTTGTGTATCAAAATATGTGATTTTTTCCAAATTAGCAAGTGTTGTAGCCATTACTGTTATAAATTCATCTCCTTTAATTTCAGGCTTTCTTGCATAGTCTCTATTGGCTTTTAGATTAGCACGAAAACCTGTAAGTTGTTCATCAATGTACTTATCAATACAGCCATCTAAACATTCTTTGATGCCAAAAATTCTGTAAATATAATTAAAAAAATTTTCTCCTTGTTTATCAATTTTATCAACAATGTCAAAGTATCTATCAATATCGACATCCGCTATGGGAATGTTTTGATCTTTAAGACTTGTTTTGACATAGTTTTTTATAGGGTCAAGATGATCTTCTGTGATTTTGTTTGCCAAAAATTCTGCATCAATTCCTTTAAGGCCGTTAATTACTTGCCTAGTAATGCTTAAAAAATGGTCTAATGTCACCTCTGCCCCTAGAGAGGTTTCTATTTTTTTAAGTTCTTCGGTGGCATCATTAAAAAGGTCTTTTACATATGTTTGAGCCACATCCACAGGTACGGCAAATTTTGAGTTTTGTTTTTCTATCGTTCCGAGTGAATGTACGAAACACTGATTTCCCGTGCCGTCAGAACCTTGCTTAAAATATCCGTTGTCTTCTAGGATTATTTCCTGTTGTGATAGTTCTGGTTTTGTTTTTGTTTTATCTAAAAGCTCCAAAGACATTTCATATATATTTTTATAACAAATTATATACTAAAAACAATGTCATGTCAAATTAAAAACTATTTAACAATGCTTGTGGAGTGAAAATTTTTTAATTTTTCACCTTTTAAGGTTTTATAAACATCGTGAGCAACAATTGCACACTCGCTAAAACCAGTCATAATAAGCATCATTTTACCATCATAATGACAACTATCGCCTACGGCATAAATTCCAGACTTGCTTGCTTGCATGTTTAAAGGGTTCACATCAATCCGGAGTTTTTTGATTTCTAAATCAAGGCTTTTAACAAACTTATTGTTGTACTTCAAGCCCCAAAAAACCAATATTTCATCAACTTTTGATACTTCTGTGTCAGAGTCAAGCAAAACTTCAATTCCTTCATAAGACGACTTAACCTCAATAGGGTTGGCATTTAAGATAACTTTCACATTTGTTTTTTGATACATCTCTTGAATTGAACTTTCCATTGCTCTAAACTCTTCTCTTCTGTGGATTAAAGTAATTGAATCTGCTACTTCGGATAAATTTAAAACCCAATCAATAGCGGCATCACCTCCGCCAAAAATAGCAATTCTTTTTCCAGCAAAAATTTGTTTGTTTTTAACACCATAATGAATATTTTTTGTCAAAAATTCTGAACCGGCAACATTAAGTTCATTAGGCAAAATTGATCCACTACCCGTTGCCAAAACAATTTTTTTAAATTTAAAAACACCACCCTCTGTGAATTCAACTAAAAATTCATTTTCAAGTGTTGTTATTTTATCTATTTTAACACTTGTTATAAAATCAGACTCATTTCTGTATCTATATGCTTGGTTTAAAAGATTGTCAATTAATTCACTTGCAATAATTTGCTTGTGAGAAGGAATGTCGTATATAAATTTTTCAGGGTACAAAGCCATGCACTGACCTCCGATTTCAGTGGCTTCATCAATACAAATCGCATCAATACCAAGCAATCCTAAGTAAAAAGATTGAAAAATTCCAACTGGCCCTGCTCCGACAATTAAAACATCAGCATTTCTTAGCATAAAGAACTAAATCAAATTTGAACGCCTTTTACCAAGTATTGATTTTATAAATTGTATACTTGTAATAACGCTTTCTCTTATATTTTTTATTATTCCAAAATGATTGTCTAAGTACCTTATTATTAAAAAAGTGATAACAATTAATGCCACCTTAAAAAGGTTATTAAAAATAAATTTTAGGAAACTTCCAATAAAACCAAACATAAATCAATCAATAAATTTTTATAAATCCTTTTATAGTCATATTCCAAACCAAATCAAATACAAAACCAAACACAAGTTTGTAAATATATTTTATAAAATCATCACAAAAAATATATAAAAAAAGTATTATTATAAACAATAAAAAAAACTTCAGTCCAAATCCAAAAAAACTCATCTACTTAACCTGTGAAACATTTCCCATTGCATCGTTCATCATCTTCAAAACCTCTTTTTCATCACCAGAGCTGAGGTTTTTTGATATTCCTTGAGTAACTTTATTCTGTACATTTTCCTGAGTTTTGATTAAAATATCTGCAAAAAAATTCTTAAGACTTTCAGTAAAATTTTCAAAACTTAAAGCACTAAAATCAGTGCTGGCT
>CAXNCX010000039.1:0-8639 GCA_964201065.1 Candidatus Deianiraeaceae bacterium
AATTATCAAAGAAAGAACAGACTGGATAAACAAAAAAATTGAATATTTTGAAAAAAACCCAAAGCAAACATCAAAACCAAAAGAATACACGGACGGCGAAAGTTTTTACTATCTTGGAAAAGAATATAAACTCAAAATTTTTGAAGGAAAAGAAAACTCAATTGAAAGAACAGAGGACACGATTTTCTTATATAAAACACCAAAACGAAATCCAAAAAATATGCTTATAAAATGGTTTTCAGATCTTGCAAAAGAAGTTTTTGAAGAAAGATTACAAGCAAACTTTGAGATTTTTTCAAAACAATATCAATATTCATTTCCAACTTTACAACTTAGAAAAATGAAATCAAGATGGGGTTCTATGTCAAGTTCTGGAAACATGACATTAAACACAAGCTTGATTTTTGCTCCAATTGACTGTATTGACTATGTTATAATGCATGAATTATGTCATTTGAAACACAAAAATCACGGTAAAAAATTTCATCAACTCCAAGGAAAATTCACACCAAATTACAAAGAAATAAAAAAGAAACTTGAGACTTTTAGCTCTGAAATAAAGTCTTTGTAGAAAATTAAATAAAATACACAGTCCACAACATCAATACAAACCAATACAAACCAGCCATTTATCTTGCTTTTAAAGAATTTTATCTTAGACGGCTAATGTATATAAAAAATATGTTTAAATTATTAATTCTTATAACACTACTTAACTTAAGTAGTTGTAAAAATAACATCACAAAGTCAAATATTATTCAATCAAATAGATTTTCTGATTTAAATAGTATTACTAGCACTGCAGATAGCAATACACTGGTAATATTTGATATTGACAATGTTATAGTTGTGCCTAGCAATACATTGCTATCTACAAATTTTAAGGAGTTTATAGGATATCTAAAAAACGCAATACAAACAAAAGGGTATTCCTATCAAGACAAAGAAAAAATAATGAGTCTTGTTTGGTATGATTATTATGGAAATAAGGAAAAAGTTAATCTTGTTGATTTAAAAACACCAAAATTAATAAATAGATTGCAAAAAAATGGCATCAAGGTTATGGGATTAACTGCTTTTAACGCTGAGCCTTATGGTTATTTTACAAATCTTATTTCTACAAGAATTAACACTCTAAAAGGCTTTAATATTTCCTTTTACAGCTTTGGATTTAAAGATGTTGGGGCAAGTTTGTCAAAAGATATTAATTTTAAAAATGGTATTTTGTTTGCCTCAAAAATATCAAAAGGACAGGCACTAAAAATATTTTTAAATAATGCTAACTATAAGCCAAAAAAAATTATTTTTATAGATGATAAATATGAAAACATTAAATCTGTACAAGATTTTTGCACAGAATCTGATATTATATTCAAGGGAATTCATTATATTTCATCAGAAGAAAACATAAATCAATCATTCGATGCTATAAAAGCGAAAAATGAACTTGATAAAATATTAAAAGAACACAATAATATAAAAAATAAAAACATCTCATATGAATCTCTTTCAAGTCAATTCTTATTAAACGGATTACTTACAGCTGATCCAAAAGATTATGATAAACCGCCAGTTGTTGATCACATAAAATGGATGAAATATATACATGATTTTCTCAAAAACAATGAAAAATCTGATATATCTAAGGTAAGTCATGACAATCCTATGTCTCATTTTGACACAAGGGACGCAAAAGAAGTTTTAGCTCCACTCTTAAAAAAGTTTTTCAACTACGATTTAAATAATGAAGTCATAAACAGGTTATTTAAAAAAGAATGTGAATACTACAAAGACGATTCTAAAAAATCTTCAATAAAATATTTTTTGCAAGATAAGGTAAAATTAGATCTATACAATAATGCCACAAAAGCCTACAATATTATTAAAGGAAATACGGTAATCATTCTCGGACAAACCCCTGCTTATCTTGGTATTATGATGGATGAAATAAAAAAAACTAACAACGACAGTATAACAAAAATAATTTTCGTTCCATTTTCTGGAAGACCTGATTATATTCAAAAACTAAAAGGAAAATGGAATATTAAATCCTCATATTTAAATTTGTTAAGTAAAAACAAAGAACTGGTTTTTAGACAAATGTTGACAGAAAGAGGTTTTTCATCTAAAAATCTATTAAAGTCTAATCAAAAAATATTCATACTAGACAACTCCAGTGGACCATCTTTTGCTTCATTTCTTGCTATAATCTGTAGATGGCTTTATGAAGAAAATAATACCCTTCCAGAGATTACATTGTTACATGCTTCAAATCAAAAAGATCTATTTATTCAAAATGATAAAAATCGATGGGTTAATATTGAAAAATTAAATTTAAAAATGTCAGATAATTTAATTTTTAATTTTCCCGTTATATTTTTAGATATGGACGACAAAATACTAAGATCATTTGATAAAATAAGCGACAATTTACGTATAGTACCTAGTTCTAACAGCTTATATTGGAGAAAAAATTATCATAACTTGTTTAAGCAATATCCAACACCAGAAGCTAAAAAATTAATACAAGAATACAGAGAGTATGTTGATAAAAAGAAAAAAGTTCATAATAATTAAATCAATAAGTGGACTTATTTTTTAAAATAGATTTAAACAAAACAATTTCTACATATAAAAACAATTGTCTTTAACATTATTACTTTTGTAATAAAAAAAACACTTTTTATGACAAGCAAAGCTTTTAATGTAGAGGAGAAGTCTTTGACGGAATTTTTTGGAGACTCTAAATCATTTTATCAAATACCTGATTACCAAAGACCTTATAGCTGGGGCGATGAGCAAGCTTTAAAGCTGTGGGATGATATTTTTGAGGCTTACAATAATCAAAGTAAGAACTATTTTTTAGGAACAATTGTAACAACAAACGGCAAAGATAACAGATATGATGTTATAGATGGACAACAAAGAATTACAACATTAACCATATTATTTGCAGTCATTAAATCGTTTTATCCAAATGATAGTGATTCTAATTATGAAACAATAATTGATTCAATTGTTAGCCGTAGAAATAAAGAAAATAGAGTCAGATTTTATACCCACAATCAACGACAAACTAATTTTGAAAAATTAATCAACAACACAGATTTTGAAATATTCATTAATGAAAAATCTAAAAAAGATGTCAAAAAAGATAAATTTCAAAATGTTGCATTTGAATTTGCAATAAAAATAAATGAAACATTAAAACAAAGAGATTTCAATATTGTTAGTTTTATTGAATTCATTTTAAACAGTATTTTTTTAATAAGAATAAACTGTTCTAACGAAAGTTCCGCAATAAAAATCTTCAATACTTTAAATGACAGAGGGCTTGATTTAAGACAGTCCGATATTATTAAAAGCAAATTATTGTATAAATTATTAGAAGAAAATAAACAAGATTCAGAAAACATCAGAAAGACTTTTGTAAACGATTGGGATGAAATGAATAAAGTAATATCAGAAGAGTATGACAATTTTGACGCATTTTTAACAGTTTATCTTTTAACTAAAACAGGTAAAAATCCTGAAAATTCTTTGAGCGAAGAACTAGAAAAAGTATTTAAAAATGCTACAACAAAAGATGTAATTTTAGATATAAAATCTTTTGTAAAAGATTTTGAAGAATCCATAGCAAACAAACAAAACTCCAACAATAAAAACTATCACATCAAGAGTTTGGAATATATTCCTTGGCGTAATTATTGGGTTGCAATATTAATGACAGCGATTGTTAATAAATATAAAGATATTGAAAAACTTATAAAATTAATACATAGATTTTATTATCTAAACTGGATAGCTGGAAATACGGCATCTAAAATAAAGCAAACAACATTTAACTGCATTAAACTAATCAAGAACAGTGAAAAAATAGAGAATGTTGAAAAAGAACTATTTAGCGGTTTAATTAAATTTAAAGATGTCGAAGATAGAGTAAAATCTTGTCTTAAAAATGATGTTTACGGAGAATCTTGGATTAGAGCGTTATTAACCACATTGGAATACAAAAGAAAAGAAGAATCTGAATTTATAGAATTCAGTCAAAAAGTTCAAGTAGAACATATTTTACCACAAACATTTGAAAATCAAAATGGATATGATTTTGCTCAAGAAGATCATAAAAATTATGTTAACAAAATCGGGAATTTAACTCTTTTAAGTTATAGAAATCAAAAAGCTAGCAATAAAGATTTTGATACAAAGCTTAATGTTTATAGTGGTAAAGGAGTACATGGAATTGAAAATGACGGTGCAAATAAATTTCAAATCACTCAAGATATAGAAAAAGACTACTGTATAAATAAATCATGGAGCGTTGAATCTTTCAACAAAAGACAGGAAGAGTTACTAAACGATATTTATAAAATTTTCGATTTAAAAAAATAATATAATTAGTATAAAAACCAATTGATTTTTATACTAATCATTCTAGGATGACCATATACAGTTTTTGCTGTATATAAAACTTAATTAAATTATACTTTTTTATTATGAAAAAATCAATTTTAGCACTACCATTTTTATTATCACTAGCAGCATGTGTTGCTCCAACTAAAAATGCTCAATTTTTTTTAGGTACAACAACAGAAACAAGTTTTGATAATCAAGCTCACAGCTTAACTGCAGTTGAAGGAAGCAAAACTGGAAAAGCATGTGTTAAGTCAATTCTATTCTTCGCTAGCGGAAACAATTCAGTTGAAGCAGCTAAAAAGAATGGTCACATCACTCAAATTTCTACTATCTCAAGAGAAATTAACAATTTCATCATAGGTAGCGAAGTTTGTACTGTTGTAATAGGTAAATAATTATCTACTATTACTACTTAGTGATAGCTAAAAAGATCAAATTTAAGTTTTTAATAGCTTAAATTTGATCATAGATTTTTATAAATGAGTTTCAAAAAAGAGTTTTACATCATAAGACACGGAGAAACCGACTGGAACAAATTAGGTCTTGTAAACGGAATTACAGACAGACCTCTTACAAAAAAAGGCATCAATCAAGCTGAAATTACTAGGGATAAAATATTCAGTAAAATTAAAGAATTAAACTTCAAAACCATTGTTCACTCGCCATTGTCAAGAGCAAAAGACACCGCATCAATTATAAACCAAAAACTAAACCTACCAATGATCGAAGTTTTAGAGTTAAGAGAAGCAAGCGTGGGCGAGCTAGAAGGAAAACCTCATCCATCTCACGAAACTTGGCAAAAATGGATAAATGGCGAGTTCATCGGAAATGGAGTTGAAAGCTTTGAAGATGGCAAAAAAAGAGTGAAAATTGGACTTCAGAAAGCACTGGAATATGAAAATCCTTTGATTGTTGCACACGGAGGTGTGTTTTTTCAAATGTGTTCCATATTAAATATTCAAAATAATGATATTTTATTTGAAAATTGCGTTTTATATCATATCAGAAACACTAACACAAATTTCCCGACAATTCGTCAGGTTTTTAATGATGATTTATGATAATTTAACTATTTAGTCATGCTAAATCCAAATTTAAAATACCTTCCAACAAAAAACGCAGACGGATCTATTGGCGAATGGAAACAGACTATTTTTTTGAAACATTTTATAACAAAAGATTTTATTGAAGTTGGCGACTATACTTATTACGACGAAAGTTTTGTTGGCGGAAACCCTGAAAAATTTGAAGATAATAATATACTTTATTTTTCACTTGGTCAAAAACTAAAAATTGGAAAATTTTGTTGCCTTGCAAGTCAGTGTAAGTTTGTGATGGCAAGCGCAAATCATCATTTGAATTCGTTTACGGCATACCCGCTTTTTTGGAACTTTCTTGAAAACCCTGAGACAAAAAGTTATTTTGACATAATACCAAATAAAAAACACTACCACAAAGAATATGGAGACACCGTAATTGGAAACGATGTTTGGATTGGCTACGACGCACTTATTATGCCGGGAGTTAAAATTGGAGATGGTGCTGTTATTGGCGCAAGATCAGTTGTTACAAAAGATGTAGATCCTTACACAATTGTTGGTGGAAACCCTGCTAAAGTTATTCGAAAAAGATTTGATGATAGCACGATTGAAAAACTCCTTGAAATTAAGTGGTGGAACTGGGAAATTGAGAAAGTTATGGAGAATTATCATGCAATCATGGAGTGTGATGTTGAGGGGTTGGTTAATAGTCGTTAAAAACCACCAACAAACCACAACCTACCTAAATAAATGTTGGTTTTTTAAGTTTTTAATTTTCTCAAAATTCAATCCTATAAGCTCATCTTGAGCTAAACTTTTATTGTCTTTACCAGATTGTATTTCAAGAAATTCATTTTTATTTACAAATTTCTTAAATTTTATCACATCATGGTCTAAGTCTTTCCAATTTTCATCAATAGTTTCTGAACCAACGATGCTACAATGATAAGCAAATACAAGGCAATAAGCGGTAAATGGATATTCAATGTGTTCATTAAAATTCCAAAATCCATTATTAACATCCCATTTTTCCTGCAAATAATAAGCTAATGAATCCATTTTAACATTCAAACCTACTTCTTCATATACTTCATCTATGGCTAGTTTGTCTAATGGATGATGGTTGTTTACTGTTCCGCCTGGTAAACTCCATCTAACACCGTTTTTTGAAACAAGTAAAAGTTCGTTTTTAGAATTAAATACAATCGCACGAGACTGCACAACATTCAAGTTTTTTGGACCTGTGGTTATCATAAAAAAGATATTTTTATTTTTTAAAATCTTATTTGGCGGGCAAATAGGGATTCGAACCCTAGATACACTTGCATGTATAACGGTTTTCGAGACCGCCGCTTTCGACCACTCAGCCATCTGCCCTTTTGTTTATTATATATAAATAGAAAAACCCCTGAAGTCAATCAAGGGTTAAGAGATATTCTGAATTTCAGAGGTTGATTTTATTCAAAAACAACAACTGATCTTCTGTTTTGTGCATGTTCTGATTCAGTGTCTGCATTAGCAACAACAGGTTGTGTTTTGCCAAAGCTTACAACTTTAACAGCGTTTCCGTTGATTTTAACTCCATTTTTCTTGATATGTTCTACAAGTACTTTTTTATGAGAAAGTGCTCTTTTGTTACCTAAAGCAAGATTGTATTCTTGTGTACCTCTTTCATCGGCATGACCTTGAATTGTGATTTTTTCTGGTTTATTTTTAGCGATAAATTCAGCTTGAGCAGCGATTATTTCAAGAGCTGACTTAGAAAGATCAAATTTATTCAATTCATAGTATACATTCATAGGTACTTCTTGACGCATTTCTGAAGATACAACAGCATCTGTTGTAGAAATGTGTTGGTTTCTTTTCTTACTCGAAGAACAGCCTGTCATAACAAATGCAGTGATAGTTAAAATTGTTAAAAGTTTTTTAGAATTCATAAAAAAAAGTGTTTACAAAAATAATATATGTTTTAAAAAATTAACAGTCAAATAAAATCTTTTAATTCTTTTGCGTCTTTAATGAAGAGAGCCTCATTTTTATTCTTTATACTTTTGTCGTCGGCAAACGCAAACATCTTTATTAAGGATAAATATTTGCATGACAACCAAATTCATCCTGATTTAGCGATAAAAAAAGATAACACCGCACCCTCTGAATCTGAAACTGGAGCTGTGCTTTTTGAATGCACTCCAACAATATTAGATGGTATCGTATCTATAGGTTCTGCCATGTTTTTTAATAAAAAAATAAATGCCAAATATTCTGGAGCTCTCTGTATAGGTAAAGAAGAAGATTACAACTCTGCTTGCTGGGTTATGAACTATCGTCGTGTTACAAAAGAAGAATATCTAACAATTTGTCAAGCGACGATTGATATGCTTTTTGGACTTAAAGAGGTATGTCATGAAATTCCTCTTGGGAAAAATAAAGATATTGGCAACGGACTTACAACGGAAGTTTTTTCTACAAATGCAGAAACTTTTTCATATACTAATACAGGATATCAAGGAACCGTCACAGGAGAAACGAGTCCAAACGGAATACATAATGCTGGATATGTATTTGCCGATGTAGACAATGAATCTGAATGTGATGTAATTGCAAATCAACAATACGATATATCTACTTGTCCAGACTATAAAAACTGCCAATGTTCTTATTTATTACCACAAAATAAAAAAAAGGAGGGTTTTGACTGTGGAGACGCAATTGCTGCACCAAATTTTGACAGCGACACATGGAAATCTCTTTCACAAAATGTAAAGCAGTGCTTTTCATGTCATTATAACAACAAAAAAGTTAAAGAATTGTGTAAAAATGCAATAAAAAACAGAAGAGAGTCTTTAAAGAAAAAAATCAACTACTTTAAAAGCAAGGGTATGCTTTACAAAAGATACGGAGTTGGGGCATATGCATGTGGATACATTGAAGACAAAGCTGCAGAAACTAAAATTAGATGTGGGTGTATTAAAAAGCCTTTACCCAAACCATTCCGCCCTCTTCCTATTATTACACAGCATAAAATAATAGATCTTGATAACACAAAATATCAAGAATATCCGCTTGCAAACTTATTTAATATACTGCCAAGTGTAAGAAGTTTTTTTAATGAAGATACAGTAGTATTTAAGGGTAACACATGTGAAGTGAAAAAGAAAAAAGAAATAGGTGAATTGACTAGAG
>CAXNCX010000040.1:0-8565 GCA_964201065.1 Candidatus Deianiraeaceae bacterium
CGGCATTATCGATCTTTTGACTTATCCTGTTTATCATGGCCATACTAAGTGTTTTTTTTGTTACAGGTGTTGTCTTGTCGTTGTATATTAGTTGTATAATTTGTTTTGTTTTTGTTTCTTCTTCTTCTAATCCTTTTAAATTTGAAATAATCTTTTTACAAATAGGGTTAAATTCTTCGGTATTTTGCCTGACAGACTCTATTATTTTGTGGTATGTATTTGCTTCTTGGTTATTTGCTATGACATTGTTGCGTATTTCATTTACTGTGTTTGCGATTGTGTCTAGATCTTTAATTTTTTGATATAGAAATTTTTTTACCTCTACATCTTTAAACTGTGGATATTTGTTTAATATTTTTGTCTTTATAGCGTTTTGTATAGTCTTAGAAACATCTTGAATTGCGAGATTGCAACAGTATATTACTAGTTTATTTTTATTTGTTTTTATTTTCTCTGTTGTTATACAAAGCCACAATGCAACACTTTCCAGCTCTTCTGCATCTAGTATAAACATGGCAATGTCATCTAGTAATTTTTCGTTTTTTTCATTATCTAGAGATAGAATGTTTATGTTTTTATTTAGCATCTTATTTACTTGATCTATGTTGTCAATCATATCGTTTGTCATTACTTTAGATGATTGTTTGATTATTTCCAGCATATCTTCTCTTATAGCGGTCTTCTTTGGTCTGTCTGTTTGTTCCATATATAATATATTTAATTTATAAAACTTTTTACATGAATTAAATAAGGTTGTCAATAAAATAACGAAATAATTACACCCAGTTTTTAAGTTATTTTTTCTGACTTTGTTCGCTATTTATTGTCTTTGTATTTAACTTAGGTTGCTCTGATTCTTTCCACATGTCGTCTGTATCTTTTTTATTTGCAATGCTTGGATTTGTTAAAATCATAACTGTTTCGTTATTAACCTTTAGATATTCTATTTGAAACGATAGTCTTTTTGTTGTGTCAATATTAGACATGTCATTCTTTGTTCTGTTTATTTTAAAATAAGCAGAATTTTGATTTGCAATTTTAAACCCAGAATGTCCAGTTGACCCTTGAGGTAGTATTTTATTTGCACCTGTTGTTATTTCTTTAAAAAACTGTTGATGTTCTTTATTTTCACATACAACATAAATTTTAGCATTAGCATTTAATGGATTATCAATTTTTGCCGCAAAAATATCATCAGAAAAGCCTTCAAGTTCGTTGTTTTTAAATTGAAGTTTTGTGATTTTTCCTTCTGCAATTTTAATGTTTACATCAACATCATTTATAATCTCTTCTTCTTTTTCTTCTTCTTTAAACTCTTCTTGATAGTATCGTTTTTGTAGGTTTGCAAGTTGCTGTTCAACTTTGATTTTTTGATCGTTTTGAACAGTTTCGGTGATGTTAGGTATTTTTTCTGTATCAAGTTTTTGTGTTTTTTCAAGTTCTTTGGCTTCTTTTTCTTCTTGGATGGTTTTTTCAAATTTCGTTTCAAGTGCTTTTAATTTTAGTAGATCTAATTCTAGTTTTGTTATTAATTCTATAGTTTCATTGTAATTATTTTTCACGTGATTAAATATGTCTTTAATTATTGTTGTTCGATTATTTCCCTCTTTTAAACTAATTTTTTTATTACTTAGTAATACAGAAATTGCTTCTTCATGTTGTTTTATGTTTGTTGTAAAAAACCCTTTTATTTGGTTCATATCTTTTATATTTTGTTTAAAGCTAGATATAGCTTTCTTAATAGCATTTATTTTGTTTTCTGCAAGTAGTTTTTTCTTAAGTGTAGGTATTGTAGCATTTGTTGGTGATATCATATTGATAATACCCTCTGAGCTTGTGAATTCCCTTGTTA
Source organism: Candidatus Deianiraeaceae bacterium (assembly GCA_964201065.1). Lineage (GTDB taxonomy): Bacteria > Pseudomonadota > Alphaproteobacteria > Rickettsiales > Deianiraeaceae > CAXNCX01. The sequence goes on from CAXNCX010000040.1 coordinate 1,853, forward strand.
ATATCTTAAAGTGTTGTACAATCTCGTTATCAAATTTAGTACATTCTTGAGAAGTTTTATTAGCAATATTCATTGCGTTTTCATTTGGTAGAGATGTACTATTTTTCTTAATATTATCCATGATAGCTTTGTCCGTTTGTATCATTGTATTGATATCAGTAAGGTCATGGTATTTAAATTGTTTTACTGTCAACTCTTTAAAATCAGAGTATTTAGTTAATATTATATATTTTATATTGTTTTCGATAGTTCTGGATTGGTTCACTTTACTTGCCATGAAGTAGTATATCACTAGTTGTTTTTTATTGTTTGTGGCCATAGCAACCCGTATTTTACTGCCAATGGGAATGGGTGTTGTTTGTAATATAGAAGTGATAACATCGTTTAGTAATTCTTTGTTATATGATAGATCTAAAATATTTATTTTATCTTTGGGTAAAATATCTAAAATTTGTTTTACTCTTATTGGATTTTCAATCATATCTTGTGTCATGACATAAGATAGTTGTTCCATTAGGTTTATAACATCTGGGCTAACAGTAATGTTATTATCTTTTGTTGTTTGTGGTACTTTTCTTTCCATGTAGTTATTATTTAAGTTATGTAGTAATTATATAGGAAGTTTGAAAAATGTCAAGATGCGCTTGATTAAATAAAATCTTTAGTTAAAAAGACTTCCATTTTTTTAATTTGATTGCTTGTGTAGTTATTTTTTATAACAATCTCAGGTTGCTTTTAATTTAATTTGTTTTTTAACTTCTAAAAAATTATTATGCAGATAAAAAAGATATTAATCGCCAATAGAGGTGAAATTGCAAGACGAATTATTAGAGCATGTAAAAAACTTGATATACACTCGGTTGCTATTTTTTCTGAGCCTGATGCAAATGCAATGTTTGTAAAAGAAGCCACTGAATCTGTGCCACTCGGAGGCTATTTTGTCAGCGAATCATACTTAAATATGGAAAAAATTCTTAAAATTTGTAAAGACTATAATGTAGACGCTGTTCACCCAGGTTATGGACTTTTATCTGAAAACTACAAATTTTGTGAATTACTTGAGAAAAATAATATTGCTTTTATTGGCCCTTCAAAAGAGAGTATTTTTGACATGGGAGATAAAATTCGCTCAAAGTTAATTGCAAAAAAAGCTGGAGTTAATACAATACCCGGTTTTGACGGAAATATTGAAGATCACGAGCACTTAAAAAAAGTCGCCAAAGAAATAGGCTATCCTGTGATGTTGAAGGCTTCTGCAGGAGGTGGCGGAAAGGGAATGCGGATTGTTTATGATGAAGAAAAAATTGTCTCTGAATTTGAAAATGCAAAAATGGAGGGCTTGCGTTCTTTTGGAGATGATACAATGTTAATTGAAAAATTTATTGAAGAGCCAAGACATATAGAAATTCAAGTTATTGCAGATAAACATGGGAATATAGTTTGTTTAGGTGAAAGAGACTGTTCTGTTCAACGCTTTAATCAAAAAGTTGTAGAAGAAAGTCCAAGTCCTTTTATGACAGATGCAGTAAGAAAAAAGATGTACGAGCAGTCAAAAAAATTAGCACAAGCTTGCAAGTATTATTCAGCTGGAACTGTAGAGTATGTTATGGATAAAGATAGAAACTTTTATTTTTTAGAAATGAATACGAGACTTCAGGTTGAACATCCAGTAACGGAATATGTTACTGATAAAGATTTGGTAGAGCTTATGATAAGAGTTGCGGAAGGTAAAAAATTACCATTTACCCAAAACGATATAAAACTTAGTGGTCATGCCATTGAAGTTAGAGTTTGTGCTGAAGATACAAGTTTAGGATTTATGCCGTCTTCTGGCAGAATTACTTATGCTAGAATGCCTCAAGAAACTACAGATGTAAGGCTTGATTTTGGTGTAAAAGAGGGGGATGAAATATCTCCTTTCTATGATTCAATGATAGGTAAATTGATAGTACATGGAACAGACAGATTTCACGCTATTGATAGAATGAAGCGTGCACTTGCTAAACTTGATATTGAGGGTGTTTTTTCTAATATTGATTTTTTAGAATCTATTTTGAGACATTCAAATTTTGTTAGTGGAGATTTTAACACGAGTTTTGTAAAAAAGTATTATGACAATAAATTTGCTCCAGCAATTCCTGATAATGAGTACAATGATGTTTTTGTTGCTTCTGCATTGATATTGTTTTTAGAACAAGAAAGAGAGTTGTTTAAAATAGAATCTCAGATTAGAATGTATGAAAAACTTGATTATCATAGATTGTGTGTGGTAATTGACGGTAAATATTACAAAGTTAATATTACTAACTATGACAACAACAAACTTTCTTTTTATGTAGGGTCGAAGCATTATGATTTTGAACATCAGTATAAATTAGGAACGAAGTATGTTAGTGGAGTTTTAAACAACGAACATGTGTCTGTAAAGTCAAAACAATCATCTGGCGGATGGTTTATGAATTTGGGTGGATTTTCTGCAAAAGTTCGTGTTATGACTTGGGATAAGGCTGATATTGTTCAAAATATTTCACTGACTGACAAGGTAAATAGTCACAAAAACAGAGTCGTTGCTTCTATCTCAGGAGTTTTAAACTTTATTGTTAAAGAAGGTGATATTTTAAAACCAGGAGTCACGGTCTGTACAATTGAAGCGATGAAAATGCTTAACAATATCACTGCAGAGTCTGACTCCATCGTAAAAGCTGTACACAAAAATGCCACTGATAGAGTAGCTTGTGGAGATTTGTTGATTGAGCTTGAATTGTTGGTTTAGATTGTATTTGGTTTTGTTTGTTGGCTAATTTGCATAAATGAGCTATTATTTAATTTTTGATTTATGGCTGTACAATATTTAGAAGAGACTTGCCAGATGTAATTTTTACGGTATTTTCGGAGTCCCTGTAAAATGCGAATTCTTCAGATTTTAGTGTAAAAAAATACCCAAGCTTTTTAGTGCTTATAAAAAAATCACCTACTTTTGCGAAGCAAATTTCATATGTGAATCCAGCTTTGTATATTAAATATTGAATTTGTGAATAAGAAAAGTAGCGTTTTGAGGTAAGTGTTTCTTGTAAATTTTTATCTATCGTGCCGTTAAATAAGAAATTTAACCGTTTTTTTAATGTTGCACCATTTTGAAAGAAAATCAATGACTTCTTGGAGATGCGGTTTATTTCTGAAATTATTTGAACTTGTGACTTGACTGACTCTATTGAATTTGGAAACATTATTACTAGTTCGTATTCTTCGGTTTTTATAGGTAGTAGACCGCCATTTAGACTGGCAAAGATATTCTTTGCACCTTGTGTTGCGTAATAATTGAGAATTTCTATGTTTTTGTCCAACACATCAATTTGATGAGAAAGACTTAGATTTCTTAGATTGATGTCTGGTTTAGGGTTTATAAGTAACACTTTAGAGGTTAATTTTTGTTTAGATATTAGTTTTTTAATTAACTCTAGGTGTCCTTCCATATTTTTAACTTAAAAATTTATTTAGGTCTTTTGAGTCAAAGTTTTTTATCATATCTATGACATCAAAGCCAACTTTATTGACAATTTCAGATGCAATTTGTGTGCTTAAAATATTTTGTTTTAGCTTGTGAATTTCAATTTCATTTTTTAAATGCTGGACTTTTTTAGGAAAATATTGATATAGATATTGATTATAATTAGATAAATCTTGTGTTGTAAGTATTTTTTTAAGTGCAAGTTTTAGTCCGGATATGAATATTGCAATTTCTGGTAATGTGATAAGTTTGATATTTTTTAATTGTCTGGACATCACTTCTTCTTTTGAAACTAAGATTTCAGGATTTAATTTAACAACATTATGTAGGTAATTTGAAATTTCAATAATCTGTTCTGCTTTATTTTCTTTATCTGATTGAGTTTGAATTGCATGAGACTGTTTGTTTAGTATGTTTAAAATTTTATCAACCACTTCAAGTTCGCATTCACGAATTAGCTTGTTTCTTGTGTTTAAATCTAATGAATTTAGTAATATTTTCATATTAACCTCAATATCAGAACACGTAACCCCCGCTGCATTGTCAACAAAATCTCCATACACAAGGCCGTTTAATTTTGCGTACTCAATTCTTCCTTTGTGTGTAATTGATAAATTTGCGCCTTCTATTAGCATTCTTGCATGAATTTTGTTAGCAAAAATTCTTATATCGTCATTTGCATGATCGTGTATCTCGGAATCACTTTCTTCTTGAGATTTAAAATATGTTCCGATTCCTCCTGAAAATATTATGTCTACTTTTGATGATAAAATTTTTCTAATTACTTCATTTGGAGTTGCGACATCGCTATTTAAATCTAAAAATTCTTTCATTTCTTTTGAAAGCTTTATTAATTCTAGTTTACGACTAAAAACACCGCCACCTTGACTGATTTTTGACATATCATACTGATCCCATCCTGCTTCTTTTTCAAAAAGTATGACTCTTTCTTGGTAAGATTTTTCTATATTTGGATTTGGATCAATAAAAATATGTTTTGAGTTAAATGCTGCTTTAATTTTTATGTTTTTATATTGTAGCATTCCATTGCCTGAAACATCTCCTGCCATTGAACCAATTACTACAGCCGTTACTTCGTCTTTTTGAAAATCTAGTCCAAGTTTTTTAAATCTTGGTTTTGCTGTTTCCCATGCACCAAGTGAAGTAATCCCTAAGTCTTTATGACTGTATCCGGTTGATCCGCCTGAGGCAAAAGCGTCTTTTAGCCAAAAATTATGTTTCAACGACAATTCATTTGCAATATCAGAAAATGAAGATGTACCTTTATCTGCTGCTACTACCACATAAGGATCAAAAACATCGTAAGAAATGTCATATTTTGTGTCTTGAGAGTTGATGTAGTTGTCTGATATTTCAAGGATTGAAGATATAAATGTTTTGTAGCAATCTACAGATTGTAAGGATTTATTTTTGATATAAAATCCACCTTTTGCTCCATTTGGCGTTATGATTGCATTTTTAAGATTTTGCGTTGTAGCTAAAGACATCACTTCTGTTCTGAAGCCTTTTTCTATGTCTGAATTTCTAAATCCTCCTCTGGCTATCTGTTCTGAACGAATATGGATGCCTTCAAAATCTTCTGAGTAAACAAAAGTTTCGGAGTAAGGTTTTTTATCAAAAATATTATGATTTTGATGCAGTCTTTTAAAAATCAATGTGTTGTTCTTGGAATTAAAAATATTTAATCTTTGTATTTCATTTTTTACTAAATTTACAATATATTCTTCGCTGTAGTTTTCTGTTGCAATTTCAATTTCATTGACCTTCTTAAGTCTTTCAGCTAGGCTAAATTTATGCTCAGGGTTAAATTTTATGTCCAAAATATTATCGATTTTGTTTGAAAAATCTGTGTTTTCGAAAGCTTTTTTTACATCTATAAGGCTTATGTTTTTGTCTAAATCATAAACTTGAGTTAAGTACGCTGTTATTGCTTTTTTAATATTTGACATATTGATATCATTTAAAAACCTGACACATTATTTTTACAAAATAAACTTATTGTCAATTATTTTCTTAACACTCCCTTGCTGGAGACTATCCATTTATAAGATGTCATTTCTTTTACGCTCATAGGTCCTCTTGCATGCAGTTTTTGAGTGCTATTTCCAATTTCTGCACCCATTTCAAATTCACCTCCGTCCGTGAAGCTTGTCGGGGTATTGATGTAGACTACAGCAGAGTCGACAGATGCTTGAAATAGCTCGATATTTTGTTTGTTTTCTGATATTATACAGTCACTGTGATGTGATGAATGAGTTTCAATGTGCTCTATTGCTTCTTCAATGTTTTTTACAACTTTCACAGACATTGCATAGTCTAAAAACTCTCTACCAAAATCCTCTTGAGTTGCTTGATATAAAAAAGGATAAATATCTTTTAATTCTTCGAATGCCTGATTGTCGCAATATAATTTAACATTTTTAGACTCAAGAGGTTCTAGTATTTTTGGTAAAAAATTGATTGCATTTTTATGTATTAAAACAGAGTCTAATGCATTGCACACACTAACTCTGCGTGTTTTTGAATTAAAAATGCAATTTTTTGCATACTCCAAATTAAAATCCTCATCAATATACATATGAACAACACCTGCACCTGTTTCTATAACAGGAACTGTTGCATTTTTTCTAACATACTCAATTAGTCCTTTTCCACCTCTTGGAATACAAAGGTCTATGATTCCGTTTGCCTTAATTACATCATCTATGTATTTTCTATCACTTGGCATGATATAAACAATTTCTTTAGGCAAATTATATTTAACAAGAGCTTCGTGAATTATTTTTACGATTGCGTTATTTGAATTTTCAGCATCGCTTCCACCTTTTAAAACACAAGCATTATGACTTTTTAAACATATTGCAAACACATCTGGCGTGACATTTGGTCTTGCCTCATATATCACACCAATCAATCCTATAGGGCATGACACCTTGGTTATTGTAAGGTTTGTTTTGGTTTGTTTTTTTTCAAGAATAAGCCCTACGCATGTCGGGTATGATGCAATTGAATTAAGTTGATTTGATATGTCTTTGAGTCTTGATTCATTAAGCAACAGTCTATCGTATTTAGGATCTGCTTTAGACATTTTATCAAGGTCTTTTTGATTTTCAGATAATATAAAGTCTTTTTGCAAAATCAACTGATTAGCAACCTCCTGTATTACTTTATTTATAGTTTGTTC
>CAXNCX010000041.1:0-8333 GCA_964201065.1 Candidatus Deianiraeaceae bacterium
GAATTTGAGTATCCTAATGCTTTAAGTAAAAGGGATATTGGTAATTTGCGCTTTTTATCAATTCTAAAGAATAAATTATTTTTAGAATCATACATTATATCTAGCCATCTTCCTTTGTAAGGAACTATACCCGCTGCATACTGATAAACATTATCAACAAAGCTTCTGCTAAAAAAAATTCCAGGACTTTTGTGTATTTGAGATATAATATTTCTACGAATACCATTGATAATGAATACATTATCATTTGTCATCAAAGGAACATTACAAAATAAAACTTCTTGTTCAAATGCACTTCTAAACTGTCTATCTCCATTTACATCAACAGAAAATAAAACCAATCGTAGCATAGCATACACATCAGCAGAATATGTTAAAGATTTTTTTAAACATGTTTCTGGAGTGTACTTAGGAGAATCGATTCTATGTGAAATAAATTCCAAAGTTGCGTAACCAAAAGAATCTGATATGGGAAAAGCAGATTCTATTACTTTTTGCAAATCGGATTTGTCACCGTTTTCTCCGTACAAAAATTTATTGTATGAAATTTCCTGAATATCATGAAGATATTCAAAATTCACATTACTATCAACTCCTTTTACAGGAGATAGATTACTTCTAAGTACAGGAATGTTACTACGCATAAAAACAACGACGATTATAATTTAGATTTGTAAAAGAAAAGTAGGCTTATTTATTTACTTTAATTCAACTTTAGCGCCTACTGCTTCTAGCTTTGATTTTAAATCTTCAGCATCTTTTTTAGAAACATCTGATTTTAAAGATTTTGGAGCAGCATCAACTAAATCTTTAGCATCTTTCAATGAAAAACCTAGTAGATTTTTAACTTCTTTGATTACATTCATTTTGTTTTCACCACTTGAAGCAAGGATTACCTCAAAAGAATCCTTTTCTTCTGCTACAACAGCTGATGGTGCAACAGCTACAGCAGCAGCTGGAGCAAGATCTGCATCGGAAATATTCCACTCTGCTTTTAAAGTATCTATTAAAGATACAACTTCTAAAACTGTCAAAGAAGACAGTTCTTTTGCAATTTTATCAACACTTGACATAATAAACAACTATAAATTAATTCGTTTTTGTTTTACAATCTAATATTCTGACCAATGAAAGGTTTTTGGTTTTTAAGACCTTTACAAACCTACTTGGAACAGAATTAATTAAACTCAAAAGCTGAGCTTTTATAGCTTCTTCCGAAGGCAAGCCAGCAAAATATTTAAACTTAGTTTCGTTGTACGATGTACCCTTTTTATCAACTAAAGAAAGGTATTTGAAATTTCCTTTATCATGAAAGGATAAAAGAATTTTTGATACTTTTACAGGATTATCTGTAAATACTAGACCAACAGTACCCTTAAGGTAAGATGAGACTGTTTTATAAGATGTATTGGAAAAACCTAACTTAGATAAGGAATTTTTTGCTACATACAACACTGAAGATGCTTTGTAAAGCTCAAGTCTAAACTGCTCCATTAAGGCAGCGTTGTATTTTTCAAAGCTCACAACAAAGATCGAAGAATATTGTTCAGATAAAGCAGAAACTCTATTTATTACTTCTGTTTTTTTAATTTTATTTGCATTAATTTGCATAAAAAAAAATATAAATTAAAACGCAACCTTAAAACCCGGACCCATTGATGATGAAACAGACATCGATAAGACGACTTTTCCTTTTAACTTTCCTGGTTTAATTGAAACAACCACTTCTTGAACAGCTTTAATATTTTCCTCAAGCTGTTCTACCGTTAAGTCGTTTAAATTTCCGACTAAAGCACTAAAAGATCCAAATTTATCATTTGAGAGAAAGACTCTATTGTTTAAAACAGTTTCCAAGATAGACTCTACATCTTCTGTTACAGTTCCGAATTTTGGATTTGGTAGCAATTTTTTTGTTGCTAATTTTTTCATTACTTTACCCATTGACTTCATCATATCTGATGTAGAAAGACATGTGTAATACTGATCTAAGTTAAGTTTTTTATTTGCAATATCATTAACTATATCAGTTGAACCAGCAAGAACTCTTTTAGTAAATCCTGATTTTGGCTCAAAATCTCTTTTAAAGACTATAACCTTTGTTTCAACTTTATGTGAATTAGGTAAATCTACAAAAGTTTTAATATTTTGATCTGCATAACTAGGATCCAAAACAGTATCAAACGAAACATCAACAGTTTCATTAAACTTTGCACCAAATTTATCTTTATATTCTTTTAACAAATTCAAAGCTTCGCTTAGCGTAACTTGTTTATTAGCGTAAGAAATAAAATGTTTCTTAAAATTATCAACTCTTTTTGACATAAAAAAAAATATTATTCTGGAATATTTTCTACTAAAATACCCATTGCTCTAGCTGAACCAGAAAGAATTTTTGCAGCTTTTTCAATTTCTCTTGCATTCATATCTTCTATTTTGCCACTTTTCTTAACACAATCTAGTATTTCAGAAAACTGACAAGTATGTATTATTTCTCTACCTGTTGTTTTAGATCCACTTTTTATGTTAAAATAATCTTTTAACAAAGCTGTGTTGCTAGGTTTTTTTACAACAAAAGTAAAAGTTCTGTCCTCATAAGCAGTAATAACAACTGGAATTGAACCTTTTAAATCAGCTGTAGCAGCGTTAAAAGCTTTACAAAATTCCATGATGTTTAAGCCTCTTTGACCTAAAGCAGGACCCACTGGAGGAGCAGGATTTGCCTTACCAGCTTCTATTTGTAGTTTTACAAAACCTGAAATTTTCTTCTTCGACATTAAAAAAACGATATCCTAATCACAAATAAATTCTGATATTTTTAATATTCAAGTTATTTTTAAAAACATATTAAAAAATTTCTTCATTTTTTTGTTGCCTTTAAATTCTTGTAAACTAAAAACTCTATTTTAAGAGGCTCATGGAAATTGAAAAAAAAGATATGCAAGACACATTTCAGATTCGTTTAAACAAGATTAATACCTTAGCTTTTTTACTTATTTTCATTGGCTTAATCTTTAGCCCTTCTGCAAGTATAGCTATGTATACAAGAAACTACACATCTCATTTGTATAGCTTTTTATTAAAACATGCAATTTTTACCTCAGGACTTTTTTTGTCTTTTTTTTACATATATTCTAAATACAACATAAATTTTAAACGCTACGCAAATCTTTGCATGCTGATAAGTATAGCTCTTTTAATCTTGGTATTGCTAATTGGTGTTCAAGTTAAAGGTTCAAAAAGGTGGATTAACTTATTCTTTTTTTCATTGCAACCATCAGAAGTCTGCAGGAATTTATTTATAATAGCTAACGCGTACAATTTTTTTATAAGAAAAAAACATCAATTGTTAACATCAATACTTTTAAGCATTATTACTCTTTTTTTACTTGCAATGGAGCCTGATTTTGGCTCAACAGTAATTTATATTTCTATACTTCTTACACAGGTATTTTTTTCTAAATTAAATACTAAAATTTTTGGATTAGTGGCCTTTGGCATGCTTGTTATGTCAGTCAGCGTATATAAATTATTGCCCCACGCTCAAACTAGAGTGAAACTCTTTTTACAACCAAAATATGACACATCTTATCAAACTAAAAAATCAATTCACTCATTTCTTGCAGGTGGAGTTTTTGGAACAGGAATTGGTCATGGTACAATCAAATACTCACTGCCCGATGCACACGCAGATTATATTTTTAGCCTCATAGCTGAAGAAACTGGCTTACTAGGTTGTATTTTTTTGATTATATTGTACGGCGTTTTTATATTTAACATTACAAGCCTTGCATCATTAACAATGGATCAATTTAAAAGAAACATAATTTATGGCATATCTGCAAATTTTACATGCAATGTTATTATAAATATAGCATGTAATTTAAATTTATTACCAAGCAAAGGAGCTTCTTTGCCATTTATTGGATATGGAGGATCGGCAATTTTAAATGGAATTTTCGCAATTTTTATCATTAATCAAATAACAAGCTCTAAGAAAAATTTTTATAGCGAATACGACAGACTTTATATAGAAGAAAATAAATTAAACCTAACAACATGAAAATTCTAATCGCATCAGGTGGAACAGGCGGACACATAATACCAGCATATGTACTTTCAAACTACCTAATCAATCAAAAAATTGATACAGCTTTTCTAACCGACGCAAGATTTTTTAACTACAACTTAGAAATTGAAAACAAAATATCCTCACTGCATGTTTTGAAAATAAAAAATTACTACAAAAATAAACTTAATCAAATAATTTCAGTTTTAAAGGCAATCTTCGAGACAATAACAATAATTCGAAAAGAAAAAATAGATGTTGTCGTTGGATTTGGAAGCTATGTATCCTTAGTGGCAATACTGTCTGGTTTTTTATGCGGAAAAAAACTTTTTATTCATGAACAAAATAAATATTTAGGCTTGGCAAATTATATTTCATCTTTTTTTGTAGATAAAATATTTGTAACATTTAAGGATATAAAAGGCATACCAAACAACAAATACATAAACAATTTTATATCTAAAAAAATAATATTTACAGGCATGCCAATTAGAGAGGCATTTAAATCCGCATCTAAGAATCCAGTTTCACCAAGAGATCCCGTTTTAAATTCTTATATGGGTCTTGATAAAATTAACATATTTATAACATGTGGCTCTCAGGGTGCTAAGTTTTTTGATGAAAAAATCACAAAGTCAATACTAACACTTCCACATACTTTAAAATACAAGCTACACATCACTCAACAAGTTTCAGTTGAAAACTTAGAAGAAATCTATAATTTGTATGCTCAAAACAACATAAACGCTGAATTAAATACATTTTTTAGAGATCCTTCCTTCATAATGTCTAAGTCACACATAGTAATTTCAAGAGCTGGTGCGTCTAGCATAAACGAACTTGCGTGTATATCAAGTGTCGGTATTTTTATACCACTGTCAAGTTCAAAAAACAACCATCAATACTTAAACGCACTACATATGAAGAAACTTCATGGATGTTGCATAGTAAAAGAAGAAAATTTTTCAGCTTATAAAATGAGTCAAATAATATTGAATCTAATACAAAATCCAATTAAAATGGGGGAAATGGCATTTGGTATTCATCAATTTTTTGTACCCAATTCTGAAGAAATAATTTTACGAGAAATAAAAAAAGTTGTTTTTTAAAAAAAAACCATAAGACTGTTATAGAATCACCCTCTGAGATATGAATGTAATGATGAAAAACTTTATTTTTGAGATAAAAACAGAATTAACCAAAATTCAGATACCAGGTAAAAAAGAAGTAATTTCTAGTGCTATATCTGTTATATTGGCGGTAATGACGCTAGGAATATTGTTTTTCTTTTTAGACAGTACATTTAAATTCTTTTTAGGAAAATTAATCGGATATTAAGTTATGTCAAGCTACGTAGTAAAAATAAAATCTGGAACAGAAGCAAAAACTGTAGAAGGAATAAAAAGAAATGTTGAAACAAACGGTCTATCGACTCAGCTTATTGATGTGAACTACCCTTTTACAGAAAATGAAAAAAAGCAAAAAAAACCAACAATGAGTGGCTATTTATTCATCACAGTTAAAGACGAACAAATATCGCCAGAATTAATCAACTGTATTAACTCCACAGAAAATGTTGCTACAATATTAACAAACCCTAAAACTAAAAAAGGTCCTAGATCTGCACCAATAAAGCTGTCTTTACAAGACGAAGAAAGAATCAAAAATGTATCTTCAAATCTACAAATTGCAAAAAACATAAATCACACTTTTTCTGTTGGCGATAATGTGAAATTTGGCAACTTTCAAGGTAAAATTAGATCAATTAATAACGAAAAAAATACCGCATTAGTAACAGTGTTGGTCTTTAAACAAGAAACATCAATTGAGATAGACTTAAAAGATAACTCTTTAGAGTTAATTTAGTCTATAAACAGGGCTCCATAGCGACCACATGCTGAAATCGTAAGTATGAATATTGTAAATAAAAAAGCAAAATTTGGCTTCACATTGTTAGAGTTAGGAATAGCTCTAGCCGTCATTACTTTATTGTCAATAGCAGTTTCAAAAGGCTCTGAATTGATAAACTACTCTAAATCTCAAGTTATAATAAAAGAGCAATACGAAATAAGGCTGGCAATAAATAATTTTAGAGAGAAATTTAATGCCCTACCTGGAGATATACAAGACGCACATGAAACGCTTGGGTCTGTTTTTACAGGGAATGGAGATGATTTTATATCTTCGCAGCCAAAGACTCTCCTACCAAACAACCCTGCATTTGGTCTTTTTCCTCATATCAACCAAATTAATCAAAATCCTGTAATGAACGGCCCTTATGAATCTGTGTCTACTTGGGAGCATTTACAAAAAGCGGGGTTGTTAAATTTTAAGCAAAATTTTTCAGGTCTTACTCGCCATGATCCACTTACAACCTATATAATGCCTGATGTTCCAAAATCTTCAATACACAAAGATGAAAGATATGCATATTTTATCTCTAACGCTCAAAGACCAGAGCTAACAAATAACTCTTTAATATCTAAACAATTTCATTTACTGGAATTTGCAAACTTTAGAGAATTTGATGAAAACACACTACAGGGATTAAATGGTGCATTACCTTCTAAACTTGCATTTTACATAGACAATAAAATAGACGATGGAAAACCCCTTAGTGGAACAATTTTAGGCATAAATGGTAAATCTGTAACAGGATGTAATACAGCTGACGGATCAAATCCTACCAACAATGAAAATTACTATAAGTTTGCACAATATGACACATCGAACAAACTTGAAAATTGCATTGTTATTTTCATACTAGATGAACTGCCTTATAAAAACAAATAATTAAGGTATTTTTGTTTTTAAGACTTAACCTCTTCTGATTTTTGTTTTTTATGAAGTGCGTAGAAATCTACAGGTTCAAGCATGATAGACTGTAGCCCTGCTTCCATAGTAATGCTTGCAATTTTTGCTCTAATAAATGGAAATACAAATCCTGTACAATAGCCTGCAACAATCACTTCTAAAGATTCTTCGTTTTTGTAGTCTTCAATTTTGAATATACCAGAGTACTCACAAGATATATTGAAAAAATCTTCTTCTTCAGACTCACATAACACATTAACAGAAACCTCATACACATCATTTTCAAAATCTCTGTAGCTTGTATTAATTGAACTTCTGACCTTAGGCAGATCAGCTTTGATTGACTGTTTTTCGAACAATTTTTTGGTGTCTAAACTAAAGTCAATACGCCTTAAATGTTGAGATACAGGGGTTACTTTTAACATAAAATACAAAACCTTGAATATTTTTATGTTGAAAATAAATTATAAACTTTTAAAGTCAATAAAGTTGTTTTTTGTTTTATGTTAGATTTGGTACTGCTGTTTATTTGTAGCTGGGTTGTGGTGAAAAAATTAAAGTCTGTAATTGGCAACGAAGTAAACAGTGAAAAACCACATCATATACAAAGAAACTTTGAAGTTTCAGATACCGACAAAGTATTTAACGATTTCTCTCCTGACTTAAAAGAAAAAATTTCCGAAATAGAATCCTTGGTAAACTTTAATTTTACAGATTTTATAAAAAAAGCTGAGCAATGTTTTGAACTTTTTATTGACGCTGTAAACACCAAAGATGTAAAAAAAGTTTCTAGTTTTTCTGAGCCTGAATTGATTCAAAAGCTTGAAAAAAAAATTGAAGATAAAGAAAAAAACAACATCTATGTTGAGATAGTTGAGGTAAAAAGATTTGAAATTACTGAAATTTATAAAAAAAATCAAGATGTATTTTTGGAAATAAAAAGCGACACTAGTCAAAATATTACAACAGGAAAAATGATTTACAATGATATACTTGTAAGTGAAAAGTTGACTTTTAAACAAAATGTCCACAATCCAAAGCTGTGGACATTGCAAAATATTTATGATAACAAATAGCGAAAAACTTTCTCTTTCAGCATTTTATAAAACAGTGCTAATATTAGTGTTGTTTCTTTTTAACTCTTGTAGCCTTAATTACAATAACTCTATTGGAAAAAAGCTCAATAAATACGACAAAGAACGCTATAAAGATTTTCATGTCGACAGTAAGACAAATGATAATAAATTTTTAAACTTTATTAATTTTAGCGTAAATAGTAAAGACGGATATGCGATTGGAATGTTGTCTAAAACAAAAAACACAAAAGTAGCTGAAGAAGTTGATAATGAAATAATACACACCCCTTTTTTAAATAGCCCTAGTGATTCTTGTAAGGACAATGTAGTTGCAACCATGGAAGACTTATTTGACGACGGCTTGTTAAATAATAGCG
>CAXNCX010000042.1:0-8211 GCA_964201065.1 Candidatus Deianiraeaceae bacterium
TATGTTTTTCTTTGCATAAAATTAATGTTGTTTCGTTAATTGTATTGAAAATATTTAAATTGATGTATATATATTTCATCAAAATATCGTCAATTTTACTTGAACTTCTAATAATACCAAAGTTTAAGCTTTTTTTTGAAGAAAATATAAAATAAGGATTAGACTGTAAAGTCTGAAATAAAGAAAAAACATGGTTATCTTTGAAATCCTTGACTTCGTAATACCTTGATAATGCAATTGCAGGAACTTGCTTTCTTGGTGTCGTTGCTATACGATTTAAAAAATCTAAATTTCCCGGCATGCATCCAAAATACTCTTGTGGTGCCTTGAAATCTTCTCTAACAAATAATATTCCTCGTGCAGACAAAAATGCTATTATTCTTATAATTAGCATTTCAAGATCATTTATTGTTTTTCCAGAAACCATTAAACAAACATTATGTGCAAAAAAATCTCTTTCTTTTGCGTTGTCAAACTTTTTTGCAATTTCTATTTTAGCAGGATCATCAGAAATTTTTGCAATTTTAATATAATCTTCGTAGTATGACCTCATAAGTTCATTTTCAGCGCTTGCAAAAAATTCCTTAACAACTATGTCAGGAGAAATTGACATCAAAGACTTTACTAGATTTATGGATATATCTTCAGCAGATTTCACACTTAAAAAAGAAACATATCTACAGTCATTATGATCTCCGTTGTTTTCTATTGCGATAATTGAGTTTTCAATTAAATACTTTTTTTTCGCTGAAATCAAATTTGCAATGTCAGCGTTTTTTAATTCAATTTCTTCAAAAGATAAATTAACTATATAACCAATCAAATTCACAATCTCAGAATAGACCTTACCTTCTTTTTCATACATTGTAAGTATTTTTGGATGAAGATTTTTAACTTCATCTATAAACTCATTACATATTTTAGAAAGATGGGCATATTGTTGTTCTAAAAAATCTCTGTGTTTTTTAAGCATAAGTGACTGACTTATGTACAAAACTGGATTTAACTTCATTCCTTTTGCAAAAATAAAAAGTGTAAACGCAACTCCGTTCTGATTTATTAAAGAGTGTTTTCCTACTGCGTAATCTACAAAATTTTCTTGCAGAGGGTTGTTTATGTTAAACTTAATATCTTCAAATATATTTTCAGCATTTCTATATGTATATGCGTAAAATATTAAATTTGGATATTTTTTATCAATTAAATCAATGGCTGTCTGAATCTTCCCTTTTATTTCAAGTTCGTTCCCAATGCTTTCGTTGTGAGGAACATTAAACGAAATTGCTTTACAAATATGACCATTTTTTGTTATTACACAGTCTTCTTTGAAGTGTCCTGCTGGCGAAATCATATCTGGATCAATGTCTTTAAAAAGATCCATAGAAGCAGTGTCGCTTTTAGTTTTTTTTGTTTTTGCAAATATTTCTTTTATTTTTTCTGCAAAACTCATTATAATCTCTCTCTTATTAATTGCATAGAATTTTCTTTACCATATATAAAGAAAAAAGAACCTAAGCGAGGACCTCTAGTTGCACCTAAAATACATTGGTAAAAACACTGAAATAAGTCTTTCGTGTCAACTTCCAAAGTATGTGCAACTTGATAAATTTCGTTTTGAATATCTGTTGAGTTTGTAAAATCAACTACAGACAATTTATCAAGAATGGCAAGTAATGTTTTTTTATCACTGGCATCAATGTCTTTGAAGCTCAAGTTTGGTTTTATAAAATCATGATAATAATTTACAGCACCCTGCACAAGTTTGTGATAAATCTTATTTTCTTTAGCTTGAGGAGAGTACTGACCAACAAATTTCCACATGGTGTCTGTATCTTTTGCCTGACAAGCAGATGCAAGATTTAAAAGCATACCAAAAGACAACTCTTCAATTACTTCATTTTTTGGTAGCTTGTTTTCTTCATGTATAAAAAAAACAGGATTATCTAAACTTGGAGAAGTTTTATACTTCGCTAAAAAATTCAAATATTCATCTGTCGCCTTAGGTATACACTCAAAATAGAGTTTTTTTGCAGTCTTTGGTTTTTGATACATAAACAACGATAAACTATCATGAATAGAATACCTAGCCCAGTCATCAACAGATATGCCGTTTCCTTTACTTTTTGAAATTTTCTTGCCTTCAGAGTCTAAAAATAATTCATAAAAATAATTCACTGGTGGTTCTTTGCCTAAAGTTTCGCAAATTTTTCTATAAATTGGCTCATTTGGATAATGATCTTTTCCATAAATTTCATAATCAACATCAAGAGCAGCCCAACGCATTCCAAAATCGCATTTCCATTGTAACTTACACCCTCCATTTAAAAAGGATTGCTCAACAACAGTTCCATCTTTGTCTTTATATTTTATAGTTCCATTTTTTGGATCAATTGAGATAAATTCAAACGCAATCAACATCTCTCCTGTGTCTTGTTTTACAGGCAAAAACGGACAGTATGTCGCTTGTCTTTCTTCGCCAAGCGTTGGCAACATTATCTGCATTAATTCATTAAATTTTTCAGCCGCAATTGTTAAATACTCGTTAAACAATCCATCTTTGTATGCTTTTGTTGCACTTAAAAACTCATATTCAAAACCAAATTCATGTAAAAAATTGTTCAATCTTTTATTCATGTAGTCTCCGTAGCTTTTTTCTTCATTAAATGGATCTGGAATTGAGGTTAAAGGAACTCCGTGATATTTTTTGTACGCTTCTGGGTTTGGAATTGTATCTGGGACTTTTCTCATTGCATCAAAATCATCCGAGACAACTAAAAGCCTTACAGGTATTTTTGGAGCAAGTTTTTTTAAAGCTAAACGAACAAAATTTGTTCTAACAACCTCACCAAATGTACCAATGTGTGGAAGGCCAGACGGACCATACCCTGTTTCGAGTAAAATATATCCTTTTTGTGGAGTTTTATGCCCTACTTTGTCTAAAATTCTTTTTGCTTCAATAAATGGCCATGATGTGTTGTTTTGAAAATCTTGCTCTGTAAACATAAAAAGTAGTTTAATTTAGGTTAAATTAAGTTTGTTTATTTGCAATATTAAACAAAAAATAACACACAATTTATTTTTCATAAATATTTAACCTGCTATTTTAATTATTTTTCGATAGAATTTTTAAAAAATTTTAAAAATTTATTAATCAACTTAAAAGCACTACAAAAAGCGTTTTTTAAATTTTTTAATAAGTAGAAATAGTTAAATTTACGAATTTTTTTATACAAAAAAACACAATCCTTGACACCCCAAGAAATTTTCTTATAAAATATGTATATAATTTATTTATTATTTTTATGTTTACATGGTTATACAACAAAATCAAAGGAATGGTTTGCACAGCAGAACCCGCTATTAATAATGATGAAATAGTTTTTAACAACATTAACCCAAACAACAACATAAACAACCAAAACAACAATCAAAATAACCTAAACAACAACATCAATACAAACAATCAAAATAACCTAAACAATCAAAGCCTTCAAAGAACAAACCAAATATCAAGACAAACCGTTGATACAAACAGAGCAGTAGAGCGTAGGCAATTAATAGAGAAACTAAAAAATATAAATTTTTCTGAACAAAACGCGGAAAAGCTTATCGATGAAGTATCTAAATTAAACATACTTATGAAAGAAGCTGATTGCTGTACAGCCAATACTTACAATGATCCACAGAAAGTTGTAAGTATGTGTACAGAAATACGAGATACTCATAATAGAATTTTAAATCTCATAGAGGAGTCTGCCACCTTAAACAGCGTAAGACAAGGTAGACAAGGTATACAAACATACTACAGACAAGCTCTTGAGATTGCTATATTTAGTGAAATGAATAATTTAAGACAAAATCCTTTATCAGGGTCTAAAAATAAATATGCAGGAGTTTTATTTAAAAATTATCTGGAAGCAAAGTACCCACCAATAATGCCTACAATTTTTGAAACTATTAAAGAGCTAGCAGAGTCAGACGCTATAACTGTAGATATTGGCAATAGCATAAGAACAAAATTTACAAAGCTAAAATGGCAAATAGTTAAAAGTATAAATCCAGAGCTTTCTGAACAAAAAAGTATACAAATGGAATGTGTTAATTCAGTAGTTGAAAACTCCTCAGAAGAGCAGAAAATTGACACATCTCCAAAGTTCGAAATTTTAGAAAGTCAGTATGTTACATACCCACAAAAAACACAAAATAAGACAGGTCAATCTAATAAAAATCTGAAAGAACCGTATGCAGGATTACCAGTACTAGATAGTGAATATTTCACTATGGAGTAATAATTCTTGACTATTATAAATAGTAATTAAGTTTTTGTGTGGAGGAATGGCCGAGCGGTCAAAGGCGGCTGACTGTAAATCAGTTCTCGTACGAGTTCACAGGTTCAAATCCTGTTTCCTCCACCATTCGTTTATTATATTTATTTTGTGCAATCAAAAACATATCGAGACAGTGTCGGAATAATCTTACTAAACAAAGACAGCTTAATTTTCGCAGGAAGAAGAATATCAATGCCTGATGTTTGGCAAATGCCACAAGGCGGCACAGATGGAGACGATGCAAGAATTGGAATGCTCAGGGAACTTGAAGAAGAAACAGGTCTAAAAGAAGAACATATTGAATTTATAGCAGAAATGTCAGAAAAGACTTGTTATGACTTTCCGCTAGAAATTAAAATTGATCTTTTTAACGGAAAATATGATGGACAGTCTCAAACATGGTTTTGTCTAAAATTAAAGGAAAATTGTGAACAATATGTGGACTTAAAAACACACTCCAAGCCAGAGTTTTCAGAGTACAAATGGGTAACAAGTAAATTTTTAATGAAAGATATTGTTGATTTTAAATATAATACATATTTAAAAGTATTTGATTGGTTAGATAGTTTAGATGTTTAGTGTTGAAACGCTCAAAAATATTGCAAAAATTTCTATAATTTACACTGTTTTCTTTTTGTTAATTATTATTTTTCATGGCTTAAAACTGAGTCAGGAAATCAAAGGTGGAACTTTTATTCAGTTTTCATCTTCTGAAAATTACTTAAAAATAAAAGAAAAACTACCGAAGGTGCAAATAAACAGCCAAGAAAGATACACCGTTGAACTAGATTCAAAGCTAGAAACAAAAATAGAAGAAGTAAAGACAACAATAAAAGAAATTGGGACAATAGAGTCAATTCAGGTAATTGGTCCATCAATTTCAAAGTATATGATAAAATCACTAATTACGGCTTGTTTGGCTGCTTTTTTAGGAGTTTTTATGTATGTCTTTATTCGTTTTGATTTAAAATTTTCAATTGCTGGTATGTATGCAATTCTTCATGATGTTATTGCATGTTTTTTTGTAACTGCGGTATTTAATTTAGAGCTCTCTCTGATGGTTATTGTAGGAGTTTTAACAACAATTGGATATTCTATTAACAACACAATAGTCGTCTTTGACAAGATACGCGAAGGATTGAATCCAGATTCAAAAACCTCGGTCGGCAATACAATAACCTCAAGTATACAAAAAGTATTTAAAAGAAGCATGCTAACATCTTTATCAACACTTTGTGCGGCCATTTGTATATTTCTATTTCCAGACAAGTCTATTCAAAATTTCGCAATAATAACGATAACAGGAATCATATTTGGAACATTTTCCTCTCTTTTTTTATCAACTGGTATATTAGGAATTGCAAAAATCAACAAACCAAAAAAGAAAAAACCACTAAGTTATATGCACTATGCGAGCTAAAATTAAAATTGGCATAAACGGATTCGGTAGAATTGGCAGGTGTATAGTTAGGGCTGTATTTGAATATAAAGAATTAAGCGATAAATTTGAAATAACTCAAATAAATTCTCCTTCTGCAAATGAAATGCTAACATACCTTCTTAAGTACGACTCAACTCATGGTATTTTTTATCAAAATGTATATACTGAAAATGAAGATTTTATAAAAATAGGTGAACAAAGTATAAAAATAACACACGAAAAAAAACTTGAAAACTTAAACTGGCAAAATGTTGATGTTGTACTAGAATGCTCTGGTATATTTACAAAACTTGAAGAACTCGAATGCCATATTGTAAATGGTGCAAAAAAAGTTGTTTTATCTTCTCCTGCAAAAAATGAATCTGTAAAGACTTTTGTTATGGGAGTGAATAACTCAGAAATGACTCAAAAAGACAAAATAGTTTCAATAGGATCCTGTACAACAAATTGTCTTGCGCCAATTGCAAAAGTAATAAATGACAATTTTGGTATAAAAAACGGTTTTGTAACCACAGTTCATGCTTATACAAACGATCAAAACATACTTGACAACTCACATAAAAAAGACTTCCGGAGAGCAAGAACTGCTTGTACTTCAATAATACCAACTTCAACAGGTGCAGCAAAAACAATATCATTAGTAATACCAGAATTGAAAGATAAATTATTTGGATTTGCGTTGCGTGTTCCTGTTAAAAATGTCTCGGTAATTGACTGTGTATTTAATCTAGAAAAGGGAACAAGCTCAGAAGAGGTAAACTCTGTAATCAAAAACTGCGCACACAACAACATGGTAAAAATTCTTGGATATACAACTGAAAAACTTGTATCTATTGACTTCAATCATTCAACATTTAGCTCAATCCTAGACACTGAATATACTCAGGTTATAGAAGGCAAAACTCTAAAAATACTATCTTGGTATGATAACGAGTGGGCTTTTTCAATTAGAATGCTCGATATGGCAGAAAATATGATTAAAATTGATGAATTATGAAACATAACGCAAAAATAGTTTTATTTACATTTTTAATAGCATTAGGAGTTTACACTTCCATGAATGTTAAAATTAAAGTAAACCAAGTGTCTGATATGGAATACAACCTTCCTGATAAATACTCAGGTATTTTTCTTTCCAAACACGATCAATCTTTAAAACCAATTTTTGTAAAAAACCTAAAACTGCCAAAACTAAAACAAAATGAAGTTTTAGTTAAAGTAAAGGCAGCCTCTCTAGGCACGATAGACAGAGATTTATTTAGCGGTAAAATTCAAGCTAATGCTAACATTCCTTGTTTCAGTTTTTCTGGAATAGTCGTTGCAAAACATGAATTAGTAGATAATTTTTACATATCAGATGAAGTCTATGGTAAAATTGAAAAAGATCAAAACGGTGCATGTGCAGAGTATGTAGTGGTCTCAAGCAGTCAAATTGCATTAAAGCCAAGAACTTTAAACCACTTTAATGCGGCAGCCGTTCCATATTCAGCACTTATATCACAAGCTATAGTCAATAAATTGAATCTAAAACAAGGCGATGCGGTGTTTATTAACGAAGCACTAAGCGGTGAGGGAATAATGTTTACAAGGTTTACAGAAATTAATAAAATAAAAACAATCGGCAGAGACTCTGAAGAGCAAAAAGCATACCTTAAATACATCGGAGTTGATACATTCTTCTCAAAAACTGAAAATATACCTGCTGAATTTAACAATAGCTTAAATTATATCGTAGATTTTTCAAATGAAAAAAATGAAACAGATATGCTTTGCAAATTATTAATTAAAAAAGGAACCCTAGTAACAAATCATCCAGTGAAAAGTTTATCTTGCAAAGATAAAAAAATACTAAACCTAAAAGAAATAGAAAAAGAAATAGACAAAAACCAACTATCTCAAATTACAACTTTATTTCAATCAGGTCAGCTAACAACAAGTATAGAGAAGGTATTTTCATTAAAAAACTTTTCTCCTGCATATCAAATGCTAATGTCTAACAAAGAATTAAACGGAAAAGTAATAATTAATATTAGCGGAAAATACTAATCAGTAATAATCCACTAATAATCTAAAATTAATTCAAGTAGCTTTTAACAACGGCTTTGCAACTATCATTACTTGATTCAGAGAGACATCTTTCAAAGTCCATACCGCTTACATCTTCTTCACAAGCACGAATTTCCATTTCCGTACAAGACTTAACTATTTTTTTGTTTTTCTCCTCGCATGTTACACCTATTTTTCCACTATTATTTCGTATACATTCTACAGCCTGCATTACACTTTTAACATGACCACAGACAACTTTAAACTGTTCATCTCTGGCACACTCACCTGCTGCAAAAACATTAAAACTTAGAAAAACACCTACTACAACTAAGGATACTTTAAAACTTTTCATAACAATATATATAAATTAAAAATTAAATTAATAAGAGTTTA
>CAXNCX010000043.1:0-7807 GCA_964201065.1 Candidatus Deianiraeaceae bacterium
TAAAAAGAGAAAATTCTAAAAAATATTTGGAAAGTGGAGAGTTTAAAATAAACGATCTACACAGACCTTATGTTGATGAGTTGGTCAGATTGAATCCAAGTGATCCAAGAAGTGACAAAAGTCATCCAGACCACGCAAACTGCTCTTTAATGAAGAGATCTGAGGATGTTTTAGACTGTTGGTTTGAGAGTGGATCTATGCCTTTTGCATCAGTTCATTATCCGTTTGAAAATAAAGATAGATTTCATCAAAGATTTCCAGCTGATTTTATTGTTGAATATGTTGCACAGACAAGAGGTTGGTTTTACACACTTATGGTTCTTGGCACTGCTTTATTTGATAAGCCTCCGTTTTTAAATTGCATATGCCACGGTGTTATACTAGATGAAGACGGTCAGAAGTTGTCAAAAAGATTAAAAAACTACCCCGATCCAAAAGAAATTTTTGAAAAATATGGCAGTGATGCTATGAGATGGATGATGCTTAAAAGCCCTGTAATGCATGGAAACGAAATGCGTATCGACAAAGAGGGAGACAGCATAAAAGACATAGTAAGACTTGTTTTAAACGGAATACATAATAGTTATCATTTTTTAAAACAATACCAAGATATCGATAAAATTCCTTTGAATTTGATAAATTCTTCATCAAATATGATGGATTCCTACATATTAAGTAAGCTTAAAATTTTAAGCGTAGAATATGAAAAAGCAATGGATTCTTATGACACACCTTTGGCATGTGGTTTAATAGAAGAGTTTGTAGATGATTTAAATAACTGGTACATAAGAAGAAATAAAGTTAGGTTTTGGAAGTCAGAAAAAGATGAAGACAAGCTGTTGGCTTTTAATACTTTGTATACAGTTTTAAGCCATTTAAGTGTTATAATTTCTCCTCTTTTACCGTTTTTAAGTGAGGAAATTTATCAAAATTTATTAAAATTAAAAAATAATAGTTGATTTTATTATTTTTTTAGTTTTGTGTTATTTTAAGTTGTGTATTTGTTTATATGTTAAATAAGCTAAAAGAATTCGAAAAGAAGTATCTAAGTGCTATACTTGGAGATAAAAAAGTAGATAAATTCAAAGCAGGTGACACTGTTGCTGTGAATGTTAAGATTCAAGAAGGTCAAACATCTCGTATTCAAAAATTTGAAGGCTTGGTAATTGCTAAAAAAAGTGGATTGATTTCAAGCTCCTTTACAGTTAGAAAGCTTAGCTCAGGTGTTGGTGTTGAAAGAACTTTTGCTATACACGCTCCTAATATTGAGTCTGTTGTAAAAATAAAAGAAGGTAAAGTTAAAAGAGCAAAGCTTTACTACATCCGTGAAAAAATTGGTAAAGCTGCAAGAATTGCTGAGATTAAAAAATATTAATATTTTTGTAAAGTGTCTAACCTGCTTTATGTATTTGCTGTTTTACTATTCTTCACATCTTTGCTTGGAGTAGTGATAGCTGATGATTTGCTTAGAAAGATAATTTTGCTTTCAATTATGCAGTCTTCTGTTATAATTTTTTTTGTTGAAGCAGGTTATAAAACTGGCATATTTTTTTCTCCAATTCAAAAAAGCGTAACTGCACAATATGTAAATCCAGTCACGCATGTATTGATGCTCACTGCTATTGTTGTGGGCTTTGCAACAACTTCGATAGCAATTGCGATTGTAATGAAAATAAAGCAAAAAACAGGCATGTACCTGTATTCAGAAATTACACAAACTTTAGAAGATAGTCAAAATGAGTTTTAAATGTGGAATTGTTGGTCTTCCAAATGTTGGCAAGTCAACTTTATTTAATGCAATTTCAAATAACGATATAGCAGAGGTAGGAAATTATCCTTTTTGTACAATAGAGCCAAATAAAAGCACTGTTTTTGTTGAAGATAAAAGGCTAAATGAAATCTCTAATATTTCAAATTCTCTAAGAATAATTCCCACAACTATAGAGTTTGTCGATATTGCAGGGCTTGTTAAAAATGCAAGTAAAGGTGAGGGTCTTGGAAATGGTTTTTTATCAAATATACGCGAAGTTGATGCAATTATTCATGTAATTAGATGTTTTAAGGACGACGACATAATTCACACAAGTGGAAAGGTGAATCCAGTCGAAGATCTTGAGGTGATAAATACCGAATTGCTTTTAAAAGACATGGAAGTTATAGAGAATGCTCTTGTGAAATTAAGAAAAAAACCACAAAAAGAACAACTAGGGTATGTTAATTCATTAGAAAAATGCCTAAAAGCAGTAGAAGAGGGCATTTTATTGAATAAAATTGACATTAATCCTGAAGACAAAAAACCACTTAATTCCCTAGGTTTGTTGACTTTAAAACCAATGATTTTCGTTGCAAATGTTGATGATAAATCTTTAGAAAAAGGTGAAAACGAAATGACAAAAATAATATCAGAAATTGTTGGAAAAGACAATTTAATCGTGGCTTCAAGCAAGTTTGAATTAGAACTTTCAAAAATAAAAGAGGAATCTGAAAAAGCTGAAATAATGTCTATTTACGGAGTAAGTGAATCCGCTTTGGGCAAGATTATTAGTGCGGGCTATAACACCTTAGACTTAATATCTTTTTTTACCTCTGGAGTGCAGGAAACTAGAGCTTGGACAGTCAAAAAAAGCTCAAAAGCCCCTCAAGCAGCGGGTGTTATACACACCGATTTTGAAAAAGGCTTCATAAAAGCTGAGTGTATTTCTTATAAAGATTTTATAGAATGCAAAGGAGAACAAAAAGCTAAAGAAACTGGAAAATTAAGACTTGAAGGAAAAGAATACACCGTGCAAGATGGCGATATTATGCATTTTAAGTTTAATGTGTAATTAAATTTGATTTCCTTGTTTATTTTTTGTTGTATTTGTTATATCTTCTGGATTTGAACCTTGCTCTTTATCCTCTTCTTGTTCTGAAGCTTCGTTGTATGTATTTTGTGCTGCGCTAGCACTATTTATAAGATTTTCCGATACCTTGTTTCTACTATCCATTGCTTTAATTTCCTTATGAGTTGCTTTTAATTCCGTCATTAAACTTTCTATTCCATCTGCTTGTTCATTAATTTCACTGTTGGCTACTTTAATTTTTTTATTAAATTTTTCAATTTCGTTACGCAAACGGTTTGCTTTTTTTTCATTATCTTGTATTTGTTTTGTTAATTGTTTACTTTGCTCTTTTTCTTGCTCGTGCTCTCTAAGTTTTTCTCCAAGGGTTTCTTGTTTTATTCGAGTCTCTGTGCGTATTTTTTCCTCCAACTCTTCTTGACGCCACTGCATTTCGAGTTGAATCATTTTTTGAAACAACTCAGGAATTTGACCGTTTGACAAACTTTCCTCATCCTCCTTGTTTAAGATTTGTGACTGTTGAAATACTACACCTCTAACTTCTTTTTGTTTTTCTGCTTCTTCATTTTTTACTTTTTCTTGCATCTCAGATTGACGATCTTGTTGAAAATTCTGCATGGTTTGTTGCAGGGCCCCTTGATCTTGAATACCATCAGATTGAAGTCTTTTTTGATCAATCTCAATTTTTTGATTCAGAGCTTTTTCTTTATCTTTTAATTCGCTATTTTGTTTCTGTAATTTATTTTCTTCTTTAACTTGCTGTTTATTTTTCTTTTCAGTTTTTGTATTTTTTCTAATGTCTTGATCATAGGTATCTTGATTATCTTCAATTTGTGTTTTAAGATTTTTGTATTTTTGTAATAAAGTTTTTCTTACATCTGTATTTTTTTTACCTTCATTAGCTGGCATTTTTGATAAAATTTCATTTTCATACTTGTATTTTAATATAAATATATAATCTTTTCAAGAAATTTGAAATTTTTATGTTATTAAAAGGTAAAAAAGGAATAGTCTTAGGCGTTGCCAACGACAAATCTATTGCATGGGGAATTGCAAAAATGGCTAAAGAACACGGCGCAGAACTTGCGTTTAGCTATCAAGGTGAAAACTTAAAAACAAGAGTCGAGCCACTTGCTCAATCATTAAACTCTGAAATTGTTGTTGAATGTGATGTGACTAAAGATGAGTCGGTTAAAAATTTATTTTCAGTTTTAGAAAGCAAATGGGGTAAAATTGACTTTATTATTCATTCCATAGCTTTTGCAAACAAGGAGTATCTAAAAAATGAGTATTTTAATGTCACAAGAGAAGCTTTTGCTCAGGCGATGGACATTTCTGCATACTCGCTAACTTCGATATGTAAACACGCAGAGCCTATATTAAACGAGGGTTCTTCTATATTAACTCTTACATATCATGGATCGCAACAGGTTGTGAAAAATTATAATGTAATGGGTGTTGCAAAGGCAGCTTTAGAATGTAGTGTAAAATATTTAGCTAACGACTTAGGGTCTAAAAATATTCGTGTAAATTCAATCTCCGCTGGGCCAATCAGAACTCTTGCTGCGTCAGGAATAGGCGACTTTAAAAAGATGTTAAAAGAACATGAAATCATCTCTCCTTTAAAAAGAAACACCACGCTAGAAGATGTCGCGGGCACTGGGGTTTATTTACTAAGTTCTTTATCTAGTGGTGTCACTGGTGAAAATATATATGTGGACTGTGGATATAGCATAATGTCTGGATCTGTTTCTGAGTAGTTTTAGATGTTGACAGGCTACAAACTCCACACTGGTGGAAACGACTTTATCTTTGTCGAAACTTTTGAAATTTCTATAAAAACAATACAGGAAATTTCAAACAGAAAACTCGGTATTGGCTGTGATCAATTTTTTTGTTATAAAGTAGACAATTCTGAAGTCTTAGTTAAAATTTTTAATTCAGACGGAAGCTTGGCTAAAAACTGCGGAAACGGAATGCTTGCGTGTGGGGTTTTAATGAATTATTTGTATAATTTAAAAAATTTTACGGTAGACACTCATTTCATAAAAATGAGTGTTGATGTTGACTCTGAAACTGTAAAATTAACCCTACCAACTCCCAATATTGAAGGCGACTTTGTTAACATAGGAAATATACATAAAATTATTTTTAACGAAAGCGATGTTGATATAAAAAAAATACCCTCAAATGATTACAACGAGAACTATATTAAGCTCATTTCTGAAGATGAAATTGAAGTTAAAACGATAGAAAGAGGCTGTGGATACACTTCAAGTTGTGGCAGTGGAAATATATCCTCCGCGTTTTATATGTATAAAAAAAATTATATCACAAATAATAAAGTTAATATAAAAAATGAATACAGTAACTATGTTGTTGAGATTTTTGAAAATAAAGTTGTTTTAAGTGGAAAAAGTAGCTTAATAGCAAAATTTTCTTATTTTGACAATTAAAACTTGATTTTAATTGAGCGTATGTTTTTTGTTCTGTGAAAATGTTTTTTAGTATTTTATGATCAAAATAAGACTTGCAAGAAGAGGAAGAAAAAAATTACCATTTTACCATGTTTTGGTTGCCGACTCAAGATATTCAAGAGACGGAAAGTTTATAGCTAAACTAGGGTGGTATAATCCTTTAACAAAAGAATCAATTCTTAATGTTGAAGATGTATTATCTTGGGTTAAAAAAGGTGCCCAACCTACAGACGGTTTTGAAAAAGTTGTAAAAGTGGGTAAGTATGAAAGCTTATACCATCTTTTTAAAGCTACAAAACAACATGCACATCAAGGTCTTGACAAAAAAGCAAAAGTAGATGCTCAAAAAAAGGAAGTTGAGGCTAAAAAAGAAGCAGCAAAGTCTAAAGCTAAACCTGTTGAAGAACAACAAGTTCAGTCAACAGAAGAACAGGCTTCATAGTTTACATGGCACTCGATAACAAGGTGTACATGAGCGGGGTTTGTGGCTTTGTTGCAGATCTTTTAGACGAGTTTTATGATGTTGTCAAACCGGGTATTGCAACAAACTATTTAAACGAATACGCTGTTGAATACGCAAAAAAACACAATTTAAAACATGCACCTCTTGGATACAAAGGCTTTCCAAAATCTATTTGTACATCTATTAACGATGTTATATGTCATGGCATACCCTCAGATTATGTTTTAAAAGACGGCGATTTTTTAAACATAGATGTTACCTTAATTGATGAAAACGGTTGGTATGGAGATTCAAGTAGGATGTATTTTGTCGGAGACTTTTCTTCAAATCAAAACAATTTAAAGAAAAAACTGACACTAGTTACTTACAACGCAATGATGCTTGGAATTGAAAAAGCAGTCCCTGAAAATAGACTATCTGATATTGCAATTGCAATTCAAAAATATGTTGAAACCTTTGGCTTTAGTGTTGTAAGAGAATTTTGTGGACACGGAATTGGAAAAAATTTTCATGAAGAGCCTAATGTTTTACATTATTTGCCACCTTTATTTAAAGGAACTTCGCAAGATGTTGTGTTAAAAGAGGGTATGACTTTTACAATTGAGCCAATGATTAACGCTGGGGGATGGAAAAGTAAGATTATGTCAGATGGCTGGACTGCTAAAACAAAGGACGGATCTTTGTCTGCACAGTTTGAACATACAATTGCTGTATGTAAAGACTCGCCAGAAATACTTACAAAATCAAGAAAAAACCTAGATTTTCCAAAAGAATTAAAAAACCTAAAATTATGAACAATGAATTTAAAGACACAATCATAGATACACTTGAAACATTTAAGTGTGAAGAAATAAAATACCATGACATGTCATCTAAAAACTACATCACAAAAGATGTTTTTGTTGCGAGTGCGGTTTCTGGAATGCAACTTAAGTCTTGTTTAGAAAAAATGTATTCAAGATTTAAACAAGAGCATGACACAAGAGACGGAGTCCTTGATTTAGCAAGTTCAGACTGGGGTGTTTTAGACTTAGGGTATGTTATGATACATATTTTTACAACATCCGCAAGAGAATATTATGATCTTGATTCTTTTTTGTCAGGTTATTAGTTAAAGCTTTCTCCTAAGTACACTCTTTTAACTTCTTTGTCTTTCTTTATTTCATTTGGCTTTCCGTGAAATATTATGTTTCCGTTGTAAAGAATATAACCTACATCAATTATTTTTAATGCCTCTGTAACATTGTGATCTGTTATAATCACTCCAATTCCTTTAGATTTAATTTTTAGCAAAATTTTATTTATATCCTCCACAGATACAGGATCCACGCCTGCAAAAGGCTCATCAAGTAGTATGTATTTTGGATTTGTAGCTAAAATTCTAGCAATTTCAACTCTTCTTTTCTCGCCACCAGAAAGCAATTCAGCTTTTGTTTTTATAAATCTAGAGAGTGCAAATTCTTCAGTTAAATATTCAAACTCTCTCTTTATATCAGCTTTACTTAAATTTCTAAGCTCTAAGGCAGCTTTAATATTATCTTCTGCTGTTAGTTTTTGAAACACAGAAACATCCTGAGGCAGGTATCCTATTCCAATTAACGCACGAGTACTCATTGTTACATTGTTTATTATTGTTCCGTTTATAGAGACATCTCCTGAGTTTTGTCTTGTTAGTCCACAAATTATATAAAAGGCAGTTGTTTTACCAGATCCATTTGGACCTAATATTGCTGTAATGTCGCTTTGATTAAACTTCATGCTTATTCCATGAAGAATTTCTTTTGATCCGTATTTTTTTACTATATTTTCTATTTTTATCATTCAAAAGGAAATTTGCTTGATTTTACAATTCCGTCTTTATCCATCATTGTGAAAAATAATTTGCCTTGCCCTTTATATTCAGAAGCTCCGTCCACGATTCCTATTACTTGATTTTTGACAAGTTTGTCACCTTTTTGAACATATATTTTTTTCAAATTTCCATATGAACTTAGGTATTTTTTACCATCAAAATTATGAACAACGAC
>CAXNCX010000044.1:0-7249 GCA_964201065.1 Candidatus Deianiraeaceae bacterium
ATATAAATTTAGACTATAAAAAATACAAAACAGAAACTATTCCTGTCTTTTACGCAAACAAAAAAATTGAAGCTGACAAGGAACTTACCTTTGATTATGGCAAAACATACCGAGGATATTTAGAAAACAATGACTTCAATCATCTTCCAGATTTAACACATGATGAAATGATAGATTTTTTAGCTATCTATCGCCTAAAAGAAATAGAGGGAAATAAAAACAAAAATCAGATAAATAATGTTAATCAAAATACAGCCAAAGAGGAAGCCATACAATCATTTTTTAAAACAAATTATAACACAATAATATCAAAAACTAAAACAAGAGTAAGCCAAGCTATAACTGTATCAAATGATAAAAAACCATATGCTTACGATAAGATTGAAAATGATATAAAAAATGAAATAAATAATCAATTAAAGGATGTGGAGAAATCATTTTATGAATTATTAAATGCAAATGGCTTGTCTAAAACAAGTGTACAAGAAGTTCTTAATGAAATTTTAAGCACTATCCAACAACATACACAAGAGATTATAAAATCTGCAAAGGACAACAAACTAAAAGAGATTTTGAAAGCAGAAGAAAAAGCAAGGCAAAAACAGATTTATAAAAATAAAGAAGAGTGTGCAAATAAAGATAACATCAATCGTAATATTTTTTCAATAGAGAGGAATAATAATAACCAAGATGAAGTGTATACAAAAAAACCTATCGCTAAAAATTCCGTCATAGGATTCTACGATGGCATACACATGAATGCAAAACAGATGATAGAAATGCTGAACTATTATTTTGGTGAAAATGGTGTAAAAAAAGACACAATAAAAGATAGAATACCACGATATCCAGATAAATTCACAGAAGAACATATATCTCCAAAATATTTACCTTATTTAATGGATGCAAAACCTACCAATGAACAGCCAAAAGCATTTTGTGACTGGGAGCTAATTCTTCCATCAAAAGATACCTTAGATCTTGAGAGGCAAAATACATCAACACTTCCTCCTGTAAGCATGTTCACTTCGGTAGATAAAATCACTGAAGAAAATGTAAAACTAGAATACATAAAACACAACAAGCAAGTTATTCCTGTCTTTATATCAACAAAAAATATTAAAGCCAGTTCCAAGATTAATACTTACTGGGGAGAAACATATAAAGAGTATCTCAAAAAACAAAATTTCAACCCTCTTCCAGAGTTAACCAGAGATGAGATGATAGATTTTTTAGCTATCTATCACCTAAAAGAAATAGAGGGAAATAAAAATAAAAACGAAGAGAGGCCAAACAATGAAGCTAACAATACTGAGAGGATGGAAATTGAGGAGAAGACTGAAAACAATAACGGTAAAACAATGATTGGTAAAAGACACAAGAAATCAGCACTAGAAGATCCAACACAAAGTACAAAGAAAATCCAAAAAGAAACTAGCTACACAAAAAATTAGTTAAGAATTAATAGTTAAAACTCATTGATAATTTTATTCATCGTCTGGACTGCTTTTACTGGGTACTTACCTTTTGCTGTTTCACCAGAGAGCATAACAAAATCGGCACCATCTAAAACAGCGTTATATACATCACTGACTTCAGCTCTTGTGGGTCTTGGATTTGTTGTCATAGATTCAAGCATTTGAGTTGCAACAATAACTTTTTTACCAACTTTGTTGCACTTTTCAGCTATCATTTTTTGAACTTTCGGAACTTTTTCAAAAGGTATTTCAACGCCCATATCACCTCTTGCAACCATTATCATATCAGAAACCTCAATAATAGCATCAATATTGTCTATTCCTTGTTGGTTTTCAATTTTTGATATTATTTTAATGTTATCACACCCATGTTCTTTTAGTATATTTTTTAATTCAAAAACATCTTGTGGTGTTCTTATAAAAGATGCCGCAATGTAATCAACTTTGTGTTTACATGCAAAAATCAAGTCAGATCTATCTTTTTCTGATATATACGGCATATTATTTGCCATATCAGGAAGATTGATACTTTTATTATTCTCTAAAACACCTTCATTTCGCACAAGAGTATGAATGTTGTTTCCATCTATTCTTTTAACAATTAACTCAACTAAACCGTCGTCAACAAATATTCTTTGCTTTCTTTTGACCTGCTTGGGCAAGTCTTTGTAAGTTATAGTTACAATGTTTTCATTTCCTTCAACTTCGTCTGTTGTTAGGATAAAATTTGAACCTTTTTTTAACAAAACTTTTCCAGTTTTAAAAGTTTTAGTTCTAATTTCAGGACCTTTTGTGTCAAGTAAAATTTCAACTTTTAAGTCTTTATTTTGAAGTTGTTTAATTTTATTAATTTTATGTAAATACTCTTCCTGATTGCCGTGAGACATGTTTATTCTGAAAATATTAACACCAAACTGAATAAGTCTGTACATCATATCACTTGTATCAGTTGAAGGGCCAAGAGTTGATATTATACCAACATCTTTATGTTTAGCGTCAGCTGTATTCATAGTTAAAACAATTATTATTGAAAAAATAAACTTAATCATATAAAAAATCAAAGATCATCTTCTTCATCATGAGCCTTAGAATAGTACTCATTGACATTTAATGTGCCGTCTAATTTGTCCACCATTAATCCAGAAAATGCATCTCCACTAATGTTCGTGAATGTTCTTATTGAATCAAGAATTCTATCAATTGCTATAATAACAGGAACAACTTCTAAAGGCATACCAAGATTTGCAAGTATTCCAGATACAAAAACAATCCCGCTACCTGGAACTGGTGCTGTACCAATAGCCATTATCAAAGACATAATTCCAAGTCTTAAATAATCAACTAAGTGCATTTCTATGTTAAAAACTTGAGATGTAAACAACACTACACAAACATAATATATAGCACCTCCATTCATGTTTACGGTAGCACCAAGAGGTATGACAAACTCTGTTTTTTGCTTTGAAACACCCATTTTGTTTTTTGATATATTCATTGTAACTGGCAGAACCGAAGATGTGCTTGTTAAAACTGCACCTGTCAACTGTGCTGGTAATATTTTTTTAAAAAATGGCAAAGGATTTAGCTTTAATATTAATATCGAAATCAAAGAATAACCAAAGTAAACTAAGAATAAACTCGAAGCTGCAACACAAAAAATCAACCTTCCTAATCCTTTTAATATAACAACATCCTGTGTTCCAGAAAGCCAAAAAGCCAAACAAAATATAACAACAGGAGATGTATGCATTATTATTTCAGTTACTTTTATCATTATTTCCTCAAGATCTTTGATTGCATTTGCGATTGATCCATCTTGTCTTTTTAACTTTAAAATTGCATATGAAAACATAACTGCAAAAAAAATAATATGAAGAAAATTACCATCAGAAAAATCTTGCACTAAATTACCCGGAAATAAATCAACAAAAAAATCTATCGCAGACATTTTTCCTGTTGCCTTCGTCTTGACATGATTTATTAATTTTCCAGATGTGGCAAATACAGATTTATCAATGTTTTGTCCAGGCTTTATAATAGTTCCAAAAAACATCGCAATACATATCGCAAAGACTGTCAAACCAATAAAAGAAATAAAAGAAAGTCTAAGCATATTTCTCGCTTTTTTCATATTTGTAATTGACAATACAGAAGAGCTTATTGAGAAAAATATCAATACAGGAACAATGCCTTTAATAACTTTTACAAAGATAATGCCGATCGCCTCTAGTAAGTCTAGGCTAAAAAAATTACTTAACCCAAGATTTCTGTATAAAATACCAGAAATTATGCCAACAAGCATAACCAAAACAACATTTTTTGACATTTTTTTGGACATATAAAAAAAAATTAAATTAAAAAAATCTTATTTTAATGATGTATTGCTTGATTTATATATACACAGGCAAAAACTGCAAAAATATATGACTGCAAAAAGGCAACAAAAAACTCAAAACCAAGTAAAACAGCCAAAGTAAACAATGGAAAAATTCCCAACCATTTTAAACCAATTACAAAAACCGCCATAACATCAAGCATAACATGACCAGCCATCATATTAGCCGCAAGTCTTACCGCTAAACTTACAGGTCTTGCAAAATACGAAAAAATTTCCAAAACTAAAATTAAAGGTACCAACCACCAAGGCGTGCCATGTGGAATAAAAGCTCTGTGTATAAATATTCCATGCTTAAAAATTGAAAGTGAGAGTGTTACTAAAAAAACAATCATTGCTAAAACAAAATTTACCGCAATATGACTTGTCGCAGTAAAGCCATAAGGCATTAGTCCTAATAAATTAGAAAAAAGTATAAATATAAATATTGAAAAAATAAAAGAAAAAAACCTCATGTTTTGCTTTGAAACAATATTATCTTGTACAATTTTTAAAACAAAACCATGCAGAGCTATTGCAAAGCTTGCAAAAAGATTGGGATAAAATGCCTTTTTCATGAAAAACTTCATATTTATACCAAGTCCAAGTGCGACAAGAGTGACTATTGCCAATGCCAAAGATGAATTTGTGAAACTGATATCAAAATTAAACAATTCGACTGTAAAAAGACGCTTTATCTCAAATTGATGCATCGGATCTATCCTCATATCAACAAATATAATTTCACATTTTAGAGTTCTTTTTTCTGCAACGACTTAAAAAGTTATACATCGCAGACAAACAAGATATAAACAATAAAAAAATAAAGTCAAATCTCGAAGCGAAATTTACAACTTTAAATAAATATTTATAAATAGCAAATACAAAAACAAAACCCCCTAATACATCAAAAACAAAAAACATTCCATCTGAATTAACAAGGTTTAAAGCTTTATTTTTAAAAGTTTTGTTGGTGTTTTTTTCAGCTACAATGTCTTTGTTTTCAAGTTCTGAAATTATCTTTTTTATTTCTTCAATTTTATTCATGATTTTAATAAATTTTTAACATATTGCTCATCTTTATTTGAAAGAAAAAATTTTAAATAAACAACGCTTATTTTTTTCATAATATCAAATTTTTGCAACTTAACATAATCTTTTTGAGTTGTTAAGAGGGTTGCATTTTTAGCCTCAGACAGCCTTATTAAACAATTATAATCATCAATTGAATATTTGTAGTGATCTGAAAAAGAAACTCTTTCTACAACATTTAAAGTCTCACTCTTCAAATTGTCAAAAAATTTATTATTATCACCCAAGCCACTAAATGCTATTACTTTTTTTGTCTTTAAAAGCTCATTATAAATTAATTTTTGATTTGTGTAGATAATTCTATTCCTTTCAAAGTTACATTTAAGCTCGGTTTTATATTTAGAATTTGTAACCACTATAACATCTGAAGGATTAATAGAATTTAAAGGCGCTCTTAGCATTCCACTTGGCAATAAAAAACCATTTCCAACTCCCCTATTTGCGTCAAAAATCACAAATCTTATGTCAGGCTTTATTGTTAAATCTTGCATGCCATCATCTGTGATAATTATATTTTCATTTATATTTTTAATAGCTTTTTTTCTGTTTTTAGAGACATAAAGCTTGCCATGTTCTTTTAAAATCATTGACTCGTCCCCTATTTTATTTACATCAATATCTTGATTAATTTCTACAAAAAAATCTTCAAATGCAGTCCTTCCGTATCCTTTAGTTAAAAAAATAAAATTATCTTGTAAAATTTCAGCAAGTAAAATACAAA
The DNA here is from genome assembly GCA_964201065.1 of Candidatus Deianiraeaceae bacterium. Lineage (GTDB taxonomy): Bacteria > Pseudomonadota > Alphaproteobacteria > Rickettsiales > Deianiraeaceae > CAXNCX01. The sequence goes on from CAXNCX010000044.1 coordinate 5,666, forward strand.
AAGGGGTTTTACCGGTACCTCCTGCAACACAATTACCAACACAAATTATCTTTTTATTCAAAAAACTCTCCTGTCTTAAAAACTTAATTAAAATATCAATTTTGTGCAAAATAAAATAAACAAAACTCAAAGGAAGCAGTAAAAAAGATAAAAAAGTTTTTCTTAATTGAAAAGCATAAATCTTCATGAAATCATTTCTGATATATTTTTTATATCTTCTGTATTAAACACACATAAAAAAGTATCTTCTTTTTCAGGAATGTAAGAGGATAAATCGTTTATAAATACTTCATTCTTACGACATACAGCAAGCAAATAACAACCATATCCATTCAAAAAAGCAAAAATTTCTTTATGAGTCATGTTTAAAATCTTATCACATAAGGCAAAATTTGTTATTTCGATTTCAAAAACAATGTGCTTTTCAGATAACAAGGCAAGATTTACAAATTTCTTAGCAAAAACCTCTAAAATAAACCACATAACCAATCTTTCAATTACGTCAATAGATTTAATTGACCCGTAATGTTTAACAAGTGTTGAACCTTGATTAGTTACACATAGCGTTTCTGCATTGGTTTGCTGTGCGAAATAAAGACTCTTTAGATGATTTTCGTAATTATCAGAAGAATAACAAACTATCACATCAAAGTCGTCTTGAGTTATTGATGAGAAATTTTTCGTTAAATTCATTTCGTAATAAAATTTTAGCTTTTTAATATCAAAAAAGTTGTCTGTTAAAATTGAAGGCTCTATTCTGTGCACCTTAAGTTTATAAAATACTTCAGAGGGTAACAGGTCTGTAAATAAACCAACTACACATTTTTGCATAAAGTTATCTGAAACATTATGCTTAACATCTTCAAAAGAATCTGAATTCATCACTAAAGCTAATGCTATATCAAGTTTTTTTTGTTTATCTTTTTGTTTTTTAGATACAAAAATATCATCTGAATTTAAATAACCAAGAATTTGAACAGATTTTAACTCAATCTCATTGAAGTATTGTAAGACATTGTATTTAAAAATCTTAAGCTTTAAACCGTTGTTTGTTTTGAAGATCAACTTATCTTGTCTTTTTCTTAATGCAATAAAATCAAAAATTGCTTGCCACATTAAATTTTCAATTGACAAAATGTGTATATTGTCGTTAATTAAAGCATTTTCTATAAACCTAAAATTAATAGAATTGTTTATAACAAAAAAATTGCTTCTCAGTACCTTGCTAAAAAAAATACCCGCACTGACATTTAACTCATCTTTGTCCGTATAAATGATAACAGATTCATAGTAGTCTCTTTTGTCTGAAAATAATCGTTCAAGCTCAACATGAGACAAAATATCTATAATATCAATATAGCTATCCGTCAAATTGTCAACTTTTATTTTTCTTGAATTTGCGGTATCAGCAATTAAAAAATCAACATCAAAGCCAACTAAACTAAGCACCGAGCCAAGTTTAAAAGAATTAACACTGTCAAATACAAACAAAACTCTTTGCATAAACTATTTTTTAGCATTTAAAAAGCGTATTCTATCCTGAATTTGACTATAGTTAATACCAAATGCAGGAGATTTATTGTC
>CAXNCX010000045.1:0-6754 GCA_964201065.1 Candidatus Deianiraeaceae bacterium
AAGGTTGATTTTGTTCTTGATTTTGTTTTTGCGGAATAGCATTTGTTTGTGAAGGTTGATTTTGCTGCTGCTGTGGTTGAGGAATTTGGGGATAAAGTTGTATATTCTGAAGCGGTTTTTGATTTAAATAATTGCTGTTATTGATCTTCTTATTTTTATTAAAGTAGTTATATATAGCTTTAATCCCTTTATAGCCAAGACAAAAAGCTGCACCTATAACAAACGCAGCTGGATTGGCAACAAACAATGCAAATAAAAATAATTTCTCAGTCTTGGTTAGTTTTGCATTTTCTTCTTTTTGACTCGCTATAATGTTGTTCAATTCTTCTTGTTTTTGCCTCATAAACTGCTCGAATTGTTGCTGTTGATATTTTTGTAAAATCTGGTTTTGAAGCTGTGGATTGTTGTTATATTGTTGTGCACTTTGGTCATAAGAATTTTGTCTTACTCCAGCTTTTATAGTTTCTAGATTTTTTTGTTGTTCTTTTTCTATATTTTTGCATTCTTGTTGTTGAGCTTGATTTTGTTTCAAGTTTTGTTCTATTTCTTGACTTTTAGCTTGATTGGAAATATTTTTTGTATTTAATTTTTCGACTTGTTGTTGTTTTGTTTTGTTATCTAATTCAAGCTTTGCCTTTTCAGTATTTAATTGATCAATTTTCTCTGTATTTTCGCTTGTATTTTCTTTAGTTAATTCTTCTATTTGCTGTTCTATTGCACTTATTCCTGCTATGTTAGTTTGTATTTCTGCCCGTATTCCAGCTTGTTGTTTTGTATTTTCTGCCTGTTGTTGTTGAAGTTTTTCTTTTTCTTTTGTTGATTCTTTTTCTTGTGATTTTAATTTTTCTGGGTTTAATTTATCAAGTTTTATTTGATTGTTTAAGAGTTTATTACTGCTATCTTTTAACGATTGCTGACCTTTATTAGGACTAGGACTAGGGCTATTAGGAGATCCGTTTGGTTCTCCGATAAAAAAGTTGTATTGAGCGTAGTTTCCTCCGGTTGTTGAGCCATTGTTTTTTATTTGTTGTTTTCCTTCTTTGGGTTTTGTATAGTGCTTTTGATCAAATATTTTATTACTAAGTTTATTTTGTTGAGCAACATTCCTTTTTTGCTCTTTTTTAATTTTTGTATTTTTAATGTTAAGGTTTTTTTGTTTTTCTTTTAGTTCTTGTTGTCCTTTCTTAAGGTTTTGTTGTTCTTTCTTAAGGTTTTGTTGTTCTTTCTTAAGTTTTGATCCATTTTTATTATCAATCTCTGTATTTAATGTTTTTATTGTTGTTTTTCTCTTTTCAATTTCATTCTTTAGCTTGTTTAATTTTTCTTCAGTTGTTCTTTTTTCTTTATTATTCCTAAGTTTTTGTTTATTAGATGATATCCTTGTCACGCTTTTTGTTTTTGTTTGTTCAATTTTTTTTAATTTCTTTTGAAGTTTTTCTTCTTCTCTGGTAAGCTTATTTTGTTTCTTAACAAGGTTTTTGAATTTTTTAATCTCTATTGCGTTCTTTTTTTGTTCTCTTGCGTTGTTTATTTGTTGTGTTTTTATTTTTTGACTCTCAATTCTTGCTTGATATCTATCCCATCCGTTTTGGCTTAATTTATCTGAAGTATTGTCGATTTGCTTGTTTAATTTTTCCAATTTTTTTTCTTCACTGCTTTTTTCTTTTTGTTTTTGATTTTCCGTTGTTTTATTGTCAGTAATTTTTTCATCTTGTGATTTATTTGTTTGGTTTTGTTGATTGAACATGCCTGATTTTTTAGCACTTTCGAATAAATTTGTAATTTGTGCTAGATTTTTGCCAAAAAAATTGTATTGAGAGGCTGTAGTGTTAGGTTGACTGCCTTTAGGGTGCATTGTGGCACTTTGTATTAATCCTTTGTTGTTAATTTGTGTGCTAGGATTTTGTTGTTTATCACCAAAACTCATTATGGCATTTTGTATAGTTCCTGTATTGTTAATTTGTGTGCTAGGGTTTTTTTTAGCCGCCATAAAAAATTAAATATCTATGTTTTATTTTACTAAAAAATATAGATATGTCAAGATATAATAGATTTTACTTTCTTGTTTAGGTGTTGTTTGCTGACTTTTGTGTAAATCTGTGTTGTGCTTAGGCTTGAGTGTCCAAGTAGATCTTGAATTTGTCTGATATTTCCGCCGTTTTGGAGAATTAAAGTTGCACAAGAATGTCTCATTTTATGTGGTGTTATATCTTTTGTGAAGTTTAGTGCTAATTTGGTTTTTAAAAAAACATCTTGAACTTGACGAGGGGAGTATTTTTTGTTAAGGTTGCTGTTAAACAAAAATTCATTATTTTTCCACTCATACGGGTATTGTTCTTTGTATTCTTGTAGCTCTTTTTTCACTAAATCAAGCATTGGCAGCGTCCTTTCTTTTGACCCTTTTCCTTGTATGTATATTGTGTCTTGGGATATTATGTCTTTTTTTAAACTTAACACCTCCGATATACGCATACCGTATATAAACATTAGCTTTGCAATCAAATAATCTCTGAAATTTTGCCATTGTTGTTTATGATTTCCTTGATTTTTGATGTGTGTTAAGAATTTTTCAATTTCTTCTTCGCTTAAGCTACAGGGTAGCTTTTTTGGTGTTTTTGGATTTTCAAGCATAAAAACGGCTGATGTTTTTATTAAATTCTCGTTTTGTAAGAATGTTGCAAAGCTTTTTATTGTTGAAAGTTTTCTTTTAACACTGACTGCGGTTATGTTTTCTGTTCTTAATTTTGCAAGGAAGCTTCTGTATTGTCTTGTATCTAGTTTTTCAAATTCGTTTATGTTTTTGAAATTAAAAAAACTATAAAATTGTTTTAAGTCTAAAACATAACTTTGAAGCGTGTTATTTGAAAGTTTTTTTAGATATATATATTCTTTGAATTTTTCAACTGCATTTATAAAATTCATATTTCAAAATTCACACTTCTGATATTAATTTTATAACTTTTTCAAAGTTGCTCAGCTTGAGATTGTATTTTTTGATTAGTTTATCAACTGAAAATGCATTTTTGTAACCCTCTACTGTGTTGTTGTTCAAAAATTCTCTACCACTTCCTTTGGATATTGCTTCGCCAAAAGATCTATTGCGTGATTTTTCGTTAAAACATGTTAAAATTATGTCTCCAATCACACATGAAGACAGCATGTCAATTGTATTTTCGAATTTAGATGCTAATAAAAAAGACTCTTTTAGTGTTTCCATTGTGTATTTCATTATGTGATTCATACCATATCCTTTGCCATACATATACCCTATGTATATTGCCATAACATTTTTAAGAGCACCAAAAATTTGTGCTTGATAAATTTTATTAGAACATTCAACTTCTATACAGCTGTCTTTAAATATATCAGCAACTTGCTTAGCGTACTTTAAGTCTTTTGATGCAATTGTTGTTATTGTTTCTGTTTGGTTTAATATTTCTATTGCAAAGTTTGGCCCTGAAAGAACGCATATTTTATGATGTTTGAGATGCTCGAATAGTATGTCTGAAAAAAATAAGTTCTCTGAATCTGATATTCCTTTTGTACAAATTGTAAAATTAGCATTATATTCATTTGGAATATCTTTTATGGCTTCTATAAAAACTGAAGAAGGCACTCCTATGAATACAAAATCAAACTTGTTTGAAAAAAAGCTATTTATATCTTTTGTGTATTCAGCGTTTAGGTCTGTTTTGTGAAATGAAAATTTGTCATACATGAATATTTCATTTTCTTTATTTTTATTTATGGCATAAGCAAGAGAGCTTGCAAAAATACCACTACCAAAAAAACCTATTTTCATAACCTTCAAGCATTAATTCCAAAGTGTTCAGTTTTATGCCAATAAAAAGGCGATTTAACCAAGTCGTACAAAGCTAATACAGTTGCAACAAAATGCAATAAAATGTAAAAATTCATTCCAATTATAGATTTTATTTTGAAATTCAGTTTACATTTTTTGAGATTTTTTAATATGGCGTAGTTATAAATTAATGTAAAGATTATAGATGTTATAAGGAAAGTTTCAGAATTTTTGAAATTAATCAAAATATCTATAAAAACAAATGGTGTAATTAAAATAGATATAAACAAACCTCCAATAAAAAAATGAAAAGAAAAAAATTCAGCAGGTCTGTAGACTCCAACTTTTAAAAACTTATCTAAGTAAGTATAAAGATAGCCTTTGTACCACCTTCTTCGTTGCATAATCCAAGATTTTAGAGTTTTTGGTGCTTCTTCAACAGTTGGATGTGTTTTTTTAAATAAGAATTTCTTTTTTTTCAACGACAGGTCTAAACCCAATGCAAGATCTTCGGTAACATTATAGACATCCCAGCCTTTATGTTTTAAAATCTCTATTTTAAAATGATTACTCGTTCCTCCAAGTGTGTTGATACATTTACTTCTTGAAATACCTGTTAACATATATTTAAACCATATAGCGTATTCAAGTCTAAAACAGCTTTCAAGAGTGCTTTTATCATTTGTTTTTATTTTGAGTGGATATTGGATTATGTCAGCATCTTCTTTAATAAATGTACTAAGAGCGTCTACTAGTTGGTTTGGATCTGGTATGTCTTCTGCATCATAAACAACGCAATATTTTCCTTTAGATTCTTGTATTCCGTAATTTAAAGCTTTTGGTTTTGTTTGAGGAATGGAATAGGGAACTGGCATTATTTTAAAGTAATCTGGTAAAGTTTTGTTCTGAAACAGGTTTTGTGTATGTTTGTCTGATTCTTCTAGCAATATTTTTACATCAAGTTTTGATTTTGGATAATTTATATTAGTTATTGCTTTAATAATTTGGGTTACTATAACTTCGTTTTCCTTAAACATTGGTATCAATATTGTGTATATTGGGTAGTTTGTTATGCTTACTTTTTCAGTTTTTTTTGTTTTTACAAAAAACATTCCTATAAAAAGAAAATAACTTTTTATAATTAAATGTAGGTAAAAAATATTAACTATAATACGGTTGAATACAGTGTAGTAGTTTGATATTATGTATATCAAACATGTCAAAAGAATTATCAGCTTAATCCGAATAATAAATGAAACTTTCTTATCTGAAGAAAAAAAATTTGCTTTTTTTATATTCCATTTCATATAATTTTTTATATGGCCAGATAGCAAAGGGGTAATGCAGCGGTCTGCAAAACCGCTATTCGCGAGTTCGATTCTCGCTCTGGCCTCCATTTAGCATCTGTAAATATTTCTTTATTCATGCTTTAAAGCTTACAAGGGTTAGCTTAGATTCTGTGTGGTAGCCTTAATTTACAAACAATCACTTTTGAAAAACACTTTGTGCAGTAAATAGAGTTTTTATGAGCTTTTTTTGAAGAAAGTAGAAATGGTTATAAATTTTTTTATTTCAAAAGTACCTAATTTTGATTTACTAAATAATAAAAAAAGAATCAACACAGTATATACGAATGAAGATAAGGTTAATGAAAAATATAAAAAGGATTTAAAATTTATACACGACATGTATTCTAATCAAGGTAATTAAACAGCACACTTAACACAAATCATCTTCTTTGGTAATGCTGTAAATTTCTAAAAAATGTCACTGGTTGCACTAATTATAAGTGTTTGTGAGGAAAAATTTAGTTAATTATCAAAATTTTGCTTGACAAGTGATGTAAATTTACAGTAAAAGTTTTTAATCCAGCATAGACTGGAGGTAAGAAGAGTATCTTCTCAACGATGACTTTGGTCATCGTTGCCTTCTCAAGGTTTCCAGCCAAAAAAGAATTTTCTTGGGTTTATAACTTCCTCTTCTAAGATATTTTTTTCAAAATAGTTAGTTTTCCTTAATTGTATAAGATCTCTTTGTTTCTTAACATCGTATTCATGAATATGCCTTTTAATGATTTGCATCACTGGATTGCACAGCAAATCTGCAATTTCTAATCCATTAACTTTATATTTTATTGTATTTTCTTTATTAAAAAATTTGATTTTTCGAGATGTAATTCGCTGAATTGCTTTTGCACTGTAGTTTCTTGGTCCATGATTTGTACACCCAGCATAGAAAGTTCCATTATCGTAAATCTGTGAAAAATAATCACTTAGCAAAAGATCTAAAGTGCCGTTTCTGGATTCTGCATAAACCTTTCCAAGTCCTGATTTTTGATATAAGTAAGAAGAAAAATTTTCTACAATTATTTTCAAAGCATAATGATAAGGATCATGTGGTGTGATATATTTTTTTCTATGATAAGATTTATCGATTACAACAGCAATAATATCAAAGGTTAAGTTTTTTAACAATAAGGCTAAATCATTATAAAAAAATGTTCTGTTGTCTGACTTTGATAGAAAGCCAAAATTTTTTCTGTTCCTTTTGATGTCTTCAAGGTGTAATACAGTGTTTTCAATATTATATTTTTGTTTAAATTTATCAAATTGACATGGCATGTTGTTAGTGGCATACTCATCCTCTAAAACAATCCCGCATAAACATAACCATCTCCCGCTGTAAAGATCGGCATCACCACTTTCATCAATATATAAATTATATTTTCTTCTTTCTTGCATCTTAAACTTTTTTCTATCGCTAGGCTAGATGAAAATAAAAATCAAGTTTCAAAAAATCAGCACCCTTTACTTTAAACCCTCTTAACACAACTCATTTTTTTTAGTATAATATCTTATAATTTGCTAAAAAATGTCACTTGTTGCACTAAATTCATATCTTGAACCACTTAATGAATACTTCATCAAGAAGGTGTAATTGAAGTTATGATAA
>CAXNCX010000046.1:0-6667 GCA_964201065.1 Candidatus Deianiraeaceae bacterium
CTTAAATTGCAATTCATCTCCTTTAGATAAAATGGTGTATTTTTTAATATCTGAAAAGTCATTAATACTTTGTCCATCAATGCCAACAATAACATCATGAGATCTGAGTCCCGCTTTTTCTGCTGGGCTTCCAACAAGCACATCATTTACTATAGGCGGAGTTTTAAGAGCCCCTTTAAAAGACAACACAAAAGCCATTAACAAAATTGCCAAGATATAGTTTGCCAAAGGGCCTGCAAGTGAAATAGCAATTTTTTGCAAAGGAGGTTTTCCAATAAAAGACTGCTTTTTCTCAGTATCAGACATATTACGAAGTTTTTTTGAAATATTTACACTTGCTGGATTGTCATCACCATGCATCTTCACATAACCACCGAAAGGCAACAAAGATAATTTCCAACGAGTGCCGTGTTTGTCATCAAAGCCTATCAGTTCTCTTCCAAATCCAATTGAAAAACTGTCAACTTTAACACCAAATAATCTTGCTACTATATAATGTCCAAGTTCATGAAAAAAAACAACAACGGTCAAGAGTATTAAAAAAGCAATCATATATTTATTTTAAAATTTTTCTTCAAATTAATGTTAAATAGAAATATCTAGTTATTAGTCAAATAAAGTTTTTATGTTTAAGTTAATTTCAACATTTTTTTACATCGGTTTCTTCCCGATAGCATCTGGTACTTTCTCTAGTATTGTATTCGCAATAATATCTTACTTTTTTAGAAACAACCTAATTATATTGAGCATGCTGAATGTGTTTATTTTTATTTTAGGTATTTATAGCGTAAAACAATACACACTTAAAATTGGAATTCCAGATCCTAAAGAAGTCGTAATAGATGAACTTTCTGGCATGCTTATTGCTACTTTTTTATCAAAATTGATGTTTAAAACTTTAAACTCGTGGGACATTTTTATATTATTTTTATTTTTTAGATTATTTGATATTTTAAAACCTTTTCCAGTCTCCTATTTCGATAAAAACTTAAAAAATGCTTATGGTGTAATGCTAGACGATGTTATGGCGGGGATGATGTCTTTCTTGGTTTTTGTTGTTATTAAAAAATACTTTTTCAGCTAAAGCAAGGCATCACTTCTTCTTAGAAAAAGGATTGTCTTGTAATGTGTTTGGAGAGCTTTCAACATTTTCAATAGAATCTTGAAGACCTAATTCACCATCAAGTTTTTTAAGAACTGCAAGCAACTCAGCACCCTCTTCCACAGCTAAAATTCTGTATTTTATTTCACCTTTTATTTTGCCTGTTTTCTTAAAAAAAGCTTTCTCTGCTACTACATCGCCTTCGATATGTCCGCTTACGGTTAAGTTGTCAACCACAACGCTACCTGTAAGCTTTCCACCCTTAGCAACATATAAAGTTTTTGCATTAATATTTCCTTCAACATTACCAGACAGATGTATTTCTCCCTCAGAGACTATCTCGCCTTTTATAAAAGTGTTTTCGGCAATGCTTGAAATTTTAGTATCAACTTTCATTTTTAGAACTTATAAAGTAAATTGGATTAATTTTTTGCCCCTTGTATCTAATTTCAAAATGCAAATGAGAACCGTGTGCCCTACCTGTAGCGCCTTCAACTCCAATCAGCTGATGTTTTAAGACATAATCACCTTTTTTAACAACAACCTTACTCATATGAGCATACAAAGTACTTACATTGTTTCCATGATCAATTTCAACAAATTTACCATAACCTCTATTATCAAGCTCAAGTCTTTTTACAATACCAACATCAACAGAGGATATGTTTTTATCATTTACACTTGCTATGTCAACACCTCCATGAAATGCTCCTTCATGATTAAAGGGATCTTTTCTGTTACCAAAATGGCTACTTATATAACCTGCTTTAACTGGCATTCCTCTTGGAATAGCCTGAAAAATTCTTTCTAATTTTATCAAGTCTTCATTTGAAAGATCTTCAAATTTAAAATTAGAATCATTTATTTCTTCAAATGGGCCTCCTAAATTTTTTGTCTTTTTACGCTTTGAGAAATAAAACTTACTCTTATTATTTTTAATAAAATCAATCTTTGAAAAATCAGAGACATTGTCAAAACCAGACGAAAAAAGAACTCTAGATAAATATGATATACGCTGTGCACTTTTTTTCTTTAAAATATCAAACTGTTCATGTAGATGGCTTGTGTTTTTGTAGCTCGATTTTTGCACAGCATCAGACATGTCCTTCTTAACAATCTGAGTTTTATCAAGTGTTGCTAGGTATTTATTAAAATACATTATGTAACTTGAAGCTGTCCCAATTTCAGAGGTTAAGTTTTTATTTTGACTACGATAGACTTTAATTTTGCCTTCTAAAAATGCTGTTTTTTTATCAATATTATTATAAGAATGTATTGTAAAACCAACTAAATATGAAAAACCAATCAACACTAAAGCCAAAAAGAATTGTAAAAATGAAGGTAAATAAATAGTGGATGAGGAGTCTTCTGAAAGAATTAATATCTTTCTAGGTTTGAAGCAATTTGTTTTAAAAAAACCAAAGTTCACTTTAAATATGTATCAAATTTTGAATCTTGCACTTCTTCGAAAAATATTTTAAATGTATTTTTCGAATTATCATTGTGGAAATGATAATTTTTTATCATCTCTAGCTTATCATTATAAGATAAACCTTTTTTAAACACAATATTTTTAAATATTTTTTTTACATCACTTGACTCGTCTTCGTTATAATAACGACCAAGACCTACTACATTTAAGGAAAGCTTTGTTTTATGTAAGTCTAAAATATTTGCAATAATACTTGAAAATGGTAAAATATGTTTTTTTATAGTACTACCTCCGCCAATCATAACAGCATCTCCAATGGTAATTTTTTGATGAATACCAGAACCACCGCCTATAACAACATTATTTCCAACAATCACATGACCAGCCAACGCGGTTGAATTAGCAATAACTACATTATTTTTTATTATACAGTCATGTGCAACATGAGAATTTGCCATTAATAAATTTTTATTACCAATAATTGTAGTATGTCTGTCTTTGGCAGTGCCAAGATGAACTGTAACGCTTTCTCTAAAACAATTATCGTCGCCAATTTTTACACTAAGCAAATTAATATCAGTGGTGCAATTTTTATCTTGAGACCTGTTTCCAATTGAACTGAATTCATAAAATGTATTTCTATTGCCTATTGTTACATTATTTCTTACAACAACATGGCTTAAAAAATTATTATTATTACCTATCGTAATGTTTCCCTCTATTAAACAATAAGCACCAATAACATTCCCACTGCCAATTTTAACCTCCTTTCCAATCGTTGCAGTAGGATGAATTAAATTACTTTCCATAGATTTATTTTATAACACAAGTCAGTATAGATTCGGCCATTTTTTTGTCATTATGCTCAATATGACCTTGCAACTTAACAACATAAATATCTTTTGCAAGCTTTATGTTTAAAATTCTCGAGTATATCTTTATTTCACAACTAGGACGGATCATGTGGTGATATTTTGCATTTTCTATGCCAGCAAGATAGAATTTTGCACTAAGACCGTGTTCATCTTTTTCTCTTAAATAGGTAAAAATTGGATGTTTATCTTGAAATAATTTTGAAAACAAAAAAATTCCAGCTTGTGCAATTGCCTCAGTCGATAAAACTCCAGGGAAAATATGATCATCGGGAAAATGGCCTTCAAAAACAGGATGGCTTTTATCTAGTTGCTTTATACATACGATTGATTTGTCTTCAAAAGAGTAGTCGTAAAGAGAATCAACGAATAAAAACGGATCTCTGTGGGGTAAAAATTTTAAAATTTCTTTGTGCATAAATGCTTTGTACAAATAATTTATTTAACACAATTTTTAACAATCAAGGGGCTATTAGATAATTTTTTAACAATTGACTTGCTATTTGACTAAAAAAATGTATCATATCAAATTAAATACTGATTATTAAATAGACTGTAAAAAGAATGAAAAACTTTGAATTTTTGAAAAAAATAAACACAAATAATATACAAAAAATACCCAAAAGTAAGCTTAAATTGTTATCAAACAAAATCCGAGAATACCTTTGCATAGAAATACCAAAAGTTGGGGGACATCTTGGTTCAAACTTAGGATCGGTTGAATTTACAGTAGCCCTGCATTATGTATTTGATGCTGAAAAAGATTATTTAATTTGGGACACGGGACATCAAACCTATACTCATAAAATTTTAACCTACAGGCAAGACCTTACAAAAATTAGACAACCTCACGGTTTTTCGCCGTTTACAAAACCAACTGAAAGCAAATACGACAAATTTGTAGCAGGACATTCATCTTGTGCACTCGGGCTTGCAATTGGAGTTGCAAAGGCAAAAAAATTAACAAAAGACAACCACTTCACAATAGCAATAGTAGGAGATGCAGCGATGCAATCTGGAGTTTTTTTTGAAAGCTTAAATAATGTGGCAGGATGTAAAAACTTAATTTGCATTCTAAACGACAACGAAATGTCAATTTCAAAATCTGTCGGAACCCTTAATTCATATATCGCTCAAATAAAACAGTCTTATCTATATTCAAATACAAAAGAAATCTTTATAAAAATAAGCAACAAACTTCCTCATAAATTTAAGTCTTTGGCTTTTTTACCATACAAAACAATAAAAAAATTCTCAAAAAAACACAATATATTCACAGACTTCGGCTTTGAGTACATAGGGCCGATTGATGGGCACAATGTGGCAACTTTAGTCAATTTATTAACAAAAATAAAAAATAGAAAAAAACTTCATAAACCAATATTGATACATTTAATTACTAAAAAAGGAAAAGGCTTTGACGAAGAAACGGGAGCACACGCAGTTTCTCCTTCAAAATCAAGTGGAACAACCTACTCCAGCCTTGCGTCAAAAATAGTAACAAGCTTAGCAAAAAACGATGAAAGTGTTACGGCAATAACCCCTGCAATGGAAATTGGTTCATGTTTGACTGAGTTTAAAAACAACTTTCCAGATAGGTTTTTTGATGTTGGAATTGCTGAAAGTGCGAGTGTCTTGCTTGCTTGTGGAATGGCAGAACAAAAATTAAAACCGTTTGTGTTTATGTATTCAACTTTTTTGCAACGCGCATTTGACCAACTGATTCACGATGTTGCAATTTCAAGTTTGCCTGTTAAATTTATTGTAGATAGAATAGGATTTTCTACTCAAGACGGAGTAACTCACAATGGTTTTCATGACGCGTCTTTTGTGAATTCTTTACCAAATTTTATTATCATGGCACCATCAAATCCAAAAGATTTAATAGAAATGATTAATGCGTCCTATTTTATAGACTACAAACCAACCCTAATTAGAATACCTAAAAACATCATAAAACAAGACTTTCATATTACAAAAAAAGTTGCCGAAATAGGAAAAAGTGAGGTTGTTCACAGAGGTACCAAAATTTGCATTATTTCTGTTGGTTTTGTTTTATCAGAGGTAAAACTTGCACAAGAAATTCTACAAACACAATATAACTTAAATCCAACAATAATTGATTTAAAATTTATAAAACCACTAGACCTCAACACTCTGCGTCAACAAATTGCAATTCACGACAACATTTTAATTGTTGAAGAAGCATACACAGGTTCTGCATCCTCAACAATATCACAATTAATTTTAACTGAATATACAAACAAAAAAGTCAGAATTTTAAACCTTCCTGACAAGTTTTTTGACTTTGGCTCTCAAGAAGATTTTACCACATCTTCAGGTATTTCTGTTGATGGTATAATAAAAAGTATAAAAAATATGCTCATCGCTTGACTAATCTTTTTTTTGTTGTATAATTTTACATATATAAATTAAAATATATTTAAAATGTCAGTATCAGCACAAGCAGAAGCAAAAAAACTTGAAGAAGCAAAAAAACTTGAAGAAGCAAAAAAACTTGAAGAAACAAAAAAACTTGAAGAAGCACGAAAACTTGAAGAAACAAAAACTTTTCTGTTAGATGCTTGTAAAAATATTGGAAATTATGACGCAGTCATAAAAGCTTTAAATAGTGACGTAACCATTAAGAATACTACAACCACATATAATATAAATGAAACTGAACTTAAAAATGCTCTTGGATTGTCAGAAAAAGATACATCACTTAACTCACACATAGACGTAATTAAGCAAAATACAAAGAAAATTATAAACGAAATTACTACATTAAACAAATCAATTAAGGATACAATAGATGTATTGATGAATCCGTTGTATACAGCTACAGCAGATGAAGGACAAGAGATGTATGATAATTTAAATGATTGTTTAAACAGAGATGATTTAATAACACTAGACAAACTTAAAAATATTTTAAAAAATGATAATATTTTAAAAAACATAAACGTAGACGTAATTAATGCTCATAAAACAGTAATGAAAAACAAAATAGATACAATGTACAATAAACATAAAATAAGCATGGAAAAAACAAAAAAAGCTGAAGAAGAAGAAAAAGCACTTCAAGAAGCAACACAATTCGTGTTAGATGCTTATAAAAATACTGGAAACTATGAGGCAATCATAAAAGCTTTAGACGAAACCACAATCACAGAGAATTTACTTATAGGAGCAAATAATGATCTTAAACAAGTAATCAAAGATAATAAAGAAACAATCATAGAAACAGTTAAAATTGAA
>CAXNCX010000047.1:0-6557 GCA_964201065.1 Candidatus Deianiraeaceae bacterium
TATATTGAGCATCATGTAACAAGCTTGCCTCTAAGATATTCTACATATTACAGCAAAACTATACTTTTACATCAAGATGTCTTGGAATTTAACAAAGATACTCAAACAAGCATGTATATACAATTTTTAAAAATAGCTATGCTTTTTGATGAAAAATTATTCCACGAAATTCTTAGTAAAATACCTACCTTAAACCAATCAAATTTTAACAAAATATTTATGTATTTTATTAAAAAATTTGAAAAAAATAAAAAGCTAGATCGATTCTTTTTTGGTAGTGTAAAAAACCCGATGATTTTATGTAACAAAAAATTCTACAACTTCGCCACAGAATACTTAGCAAAATACGATATTAAGTCAAGTCCTGATATTGTTGAATGCTCATCAATTATGATAAATCTTTTAATCGGTGCAAAATTAAAAATCACGCCTGAAAAATTAGTCAATCAAGTATTAAAAGCCTTTTCCAATCAAGAAAAAATATCTCAAGCACTTTTGACAATAACAAATCACGCGGATTGGTTTTATCTAGATTTTAAACAAAATCAAATGAACGGTTTGTTTATAAAAAAACCCGGAGAATTGAAGTATTTTAAAAATGAAAAAAGAAGTTGATGTCTTGTTTTTAAAGTACTTTGAGGAAAAAGGACATAAAATCTTAGACTCATCAAGTGTGTCTCCACAGGACCATACTTTGCTTTTCACAAATGCTGGAATGGTGCAGTTTAAAGATTGGTTTTTAGATACAACTAAAGCAAAATTTACAAATGTCGCAACATGTCAAAATTGCATTAGAGCTGGCGGAAAACACAACGATCTAGACAATGTAGGAAAAACAAACAGACACCATACATACTTTAAAATGCTTGGAAACTTCTCTTTCGGTGGATATTTTAAACAAGAAGCAATAGATTACGCATGGGATTTTTTAACTAATATTCTTGGTCTTGACAAAACAAAACTATACGCAACACACTACCACACTGATAATGAAGCACGAAATATTTGGATGAAACACCTCCCAAAAGAAAAAATAGTATCAATTGACACTGAAGATAATTTTTGGAGCATGGGAGATGTTGGACCATGTGGACCTTGCTCTGAAATCTTTTACGATTTAGGTGAAAATACGCAAATAATGGGCGGAAATATGAACGGAAGTGTTGGTGTTAACGATAGATGGATCGAAATTTGGAACTTGGTTTTTATGCAATTCAATCGCAAACAAGACGGCAAGATGGAAGAATTAACTCAAAAATGTGTAGATACAGGTGCTTCTGTTGAAAGATTAACGGCGATATTAGAAGGCAAAAATGACACATATGAAACAAGTATTTTTAACGAAATAATCTCACAAATACCGCATAAAAGAGATAAATCTTCAGAAGTTCCACTCCGCGTAATTGCAGATCACTTAAGATGTATTAAGCAAACTACAACTGATAAAGTTGATTTTTCAAACGAAGGTAGAGGCTATGTCGCAAGAAAAATTTTAAGAAGGGCAATGAATTTTTGGCTAAAACTTTTTAACAACTTGGAAAATATTGAAAAACTGCCAATTTTAAAAGATGTTTCAGAAGCCGTAAAGCAAGAAGTAGATTTTTATAACAATGTTTTGAAACACGGTATACCAAGGCTTGAAAACATTGTTTTAAGTGCACAAAGTAAAAATATATCCGCAGAGAAAATATTCGAACTCCACGACACATTCGGATTGCATATCAACTTAATAGATGAGTATCTACAAGAGTACCACCCAGATTTTACATACGATCGCAAAGAATTTGAAAATCTTTTAGAAAATCAAAGAAAAAAAGCTCAAAAATCACAAAATTTTGAACTTCAAAATCTACTACTTCAAGAATCAAGCAACCTCTTTCCAACAAAATTTATTGAACTTGAAAACGAAAATTATGCACACGAAGTAAATAATGTTAATTTGTTAAAAACCATAAACTTTAAAAATTCATTTTATTTAGTTTTTGACAAAACTGTAGCATATGCAGAAAGCGGAGGGCAAGTAAGTGATCAAAATGTACACATATCTGACATTGGATACTGTGAAGATGTTATGAAAGTTAATGATGTAATTTTCCACAAAGTTGACTCAAATCCAACAAAAAAGACATATAACATTAAGCTAACAAACACTCAAGACAGAGCTAAAATTAGAAGCAACCACACTGCAACTCACTTACTTCATAAGGTTTTGATGGACAATTTTAAAGCCACCCAAAAAGGCTCTTTAGTCAACCCAGAAAAAATCAGATTTGACTTCAATTATATTGAAAAACTAAGCGAATCTGATATTTTACTAATTGAATCTGAGGTCTTAAAATTAATACACAAAGCAATACCTGTTAAGCGTAAGATTATTAATAAATCTAAAATGAACGAAGAAGCGGGCCTTGTGGCTTTATTTGATGAAAAATATGGAGAAGAGCTTCGTGTTTTAAAAATCGAAGACAACACTGGAAAGCTTTATTCAAAAGAACTTTGTTGCGGTACTCATGTTTTAAATACGGAAGAAATTGAGTTTTTTAAAGTCATCTCCTGTGAATCTATTTCCAAAGGAGTCTCAAGAATTGAAGCACTAACAGGCTTGGCCGCTAAAGAATTAATACTAAATGAAGAAAAAGAAAAATCTGCGATAAAAAAACATTATAAAATATCTAACTTTGAGGGTGTTTTGACTAAAATACAAAAATTTGAAAAAGAATTAAAAGATATTCAACAAAAAAAAGAAACCCTAGAAAATAAATTTTATATATCAGAAGTTAAATCTAATTCTAAAAAAATCAAAAATGTAGAACTTTTTATACATGAATTTGAAGAAGCAAACATAAGAAATATAGGTATGCAAATTGCAGGCGAAGAGGGTCTAAGGTTTATATGTCTTGCTAACAAATTTAATGATGGATTTTTTATAGCAAAAACCACCAGTCTAAACTTAGATTTTAATAAAATATTTGAAAAGCTAAAAAAATATGATAAAATCAAATGTGGTTTTAGTCCTAAAGTAATTCAAGGCACATTAAATGGCATTGACTTTAAGACTTTAACACAAGAAATTTTAGAAATTTTGTAAAATGTTAAATTTACCAAGTACAATAATTGCAATGATTTTGCTTTCAACATCGTCCTGTGCTAGAATTTTTGGAAACAAATATCAAACTGTCTCCTTTAGTGCTGATAAGCCTGATACAAACATATTTGTTGACGGTGTTTTCATGGGAACAGTTCAAAAAAATAGCCCTGTGGAAGTAAAGATACCTCTTCCTACAGACTTAGGTGGAAGAGATTTGTACAACATAAGATACGAAGCATACGGATATGGTCCAGTTTTGTTTACAATTGAAAAAACACCTGGTGCATACGGCATAAATCAACTTTTATGCACTCTTGATAAATTTCCCGGTTTTCTTTTAATACTGCCGCCCATAATATCTTATAAAACTGGTGCATGTACAAGTTTTAATGACAATTACTATAAAAATTTTGATAAAATATTACCAACAAGATCGCAACAAAACAAAAGATATGATTCTAATTCAACAACATATTACAATGAAAATCCAGAATTCAAAAACACAAATGAATATGAAGATAGTAAAATTGGAGTAACGGAAGACGGTATGAATTATTATGTAATTGAAAAAAAGCAAAATAAATTAAATCGAGCAACTGACGACAAAATTAAACAACAAATTAAAGGATTAACAGATTTATACGGAATAGACACAAGCGATACAAAAATAGATAAGCTTTACACAGATCGTTAATTTATATCAAACTATCTGTCATTTCATTTGGCTTTTCTATATTTGCAAGCTTCAATATTGTAGGCGCGACATTTGCTAGAGAGGGTATTTTTACCTTTCCATTTAGCTTTAAATTGGGAATATTTATACAAAACGGAACCAACGCTAGAGAGTGTTTTGTGTTTGGTTGACCATGCACAATATCATACATATCATCAATATTTCCATGATCCGCTGTTAATACAATGGTGTAGCTGTTTTCACTGGCAACCTCATAAATTTTAGCTAAAAATTTATCTACCGCAATTAAAGCTTTTTGAGTTGCAGGAAAATTTCCAGTATGTCCAACCATGTCACAATTTGCAACATTACAAACAATAAAATCATATTTTTGACTATAAAGAGATTTTACCAACTCTTCTTCCATTTTTTCTAACGACATCTCAGGTTGTACATCATAAGATTTAATTTTTGGAGACGGGATTAGTGTTCTGTTCTCATTTGGAAATGGCATGTCTTTTTCTGCGTTAAAAAAGAATGTTACATGCGCATATTTTTCTGTCTCTGCAATTTTCAACTGAGAAAGACCTAAATTTGAATAAATTTCAGACAAGTGGTTAACAATTTTTTGTTTTTCAAATATAATATTGATGTCTTTAAATGTTATTTTTTTACTAAAAAAATCAGTAAATGTGTGGATATTTTTTTGATCAATTTTGATTTGAGTTTTAAATTCATTAAAATTTTTATCACAAATTGCACTTACAATTTGCCTCATTCTGTCGGCTCTAAAATTAAAAAATAGCAATTCATCTTCTTCTTTAATGCCATCAAAACCCTCTAAAATACAAGGCTCAATAAATTCGTCAAAGATATTTTTTTCATAATTCTCAGCTATGTATTTTAAAGAATCACTAACAATATGCGTATTTTTATTAATCAAAGCATTGTAAAATTTTTCAACTCTATCCCATCTTGAATCTCTGTCCATGGCAAAATAACGACCAGAAATCGTTGCGATTTTAATATTTGTACCCTGAATAATTGACCGTATTTCAGAAATTACAGTTTTAGCCTCATCAATTTTAGTGTCTCTGCCGTCAGTAATTATATGAAGATGAATTATTTTTGAAGGGTTTTTATTTTTTGCTTCGTTCAAAATGTATTTTAAATGCTCAACGCTAGAGTGAACTCCGCCATGAGATGTTAATCCAACTATGTGAAGCGTTGAAGGATTTTTTATGATTTTTTGCAGTACGGTGTTTTCAGCAATAGTGTCATTTATGTTTTGAATAGACTGCTTTAAAACTCTTCCAGATCCAATTGTTAAATGCCCTACTTCGGAGCTTCCAATCTGACCCTCTGGCAAACCAATTGCGGTACCCGAAGCCTGAAGTTGTGTTAATTGATATTTAGATATAAAAGGTTTTAAAAAAGGTAAATCTGTCTTTGCAAAAGCATTGTATTCATTACTTAAATCACCTGTAGCAAAGCCATCTAAAATAAACAAAATAATTTTATTAATCTGCTTTAATTTTTGCATTTTTGTAATATTGTAGGATCTTTTTCTATTTTTTCTATATTTTTAAGCAAAGCTTGAAGCAAAAAATTATGTTCATTGTCTTCAGCTGAAAAAATTTGATCTTTCATAAGATCTTCAATATCAGACTGACTTAGCTTTTGAAAAAGTCTTTTAACGCTACACGGGTCATGATCTTTTGCAATAAATAATGCACTTAACTTTGCCCAATAAGGAATTTCTGAATTTTTTATATCTATTATCTCATCTGCCAACTCCATAGCTAGTTTATAGTCTTTAAGTTTGTTTTTTGCTAAATTTGATGCAGTAAACAACCATCTCCAGTTTTTAGTTGGATTTCTTCTTCCAAATTGAGCTAAATATGGCACGATGTATTGATTATCTTTAGGATTTTGCGAAAAAGCATAATAAAACCCTGCAATAGCCGGAACATATTCTGACACAGGATCTAATTCGTCTAATGAATAAAACCACTTTTCAAGCTTTTTATAGTCATAGTTTTTTAATGGAGTTGTGTCTCCATATGTATCTCCTGCAAACTGCAATCTAGTACCTAAAAAACGATATAAAAAAGCTTCATCACCTAAACTCATTAGCATTTTTTGAAATTTTGATGGCGGATAAGGTGTGATTGTGAATTCATACTTAATTTTACTGGTATGTAAGCTCCATAAAATCATGTTAATTAAGAAAATAACAACTAAAAAAATATCAGTTCTGAAATGTCTTAAATTTAAGAAATTTGAAAGTCTTAAGTGTATTTTTTTAAATGTATTCATGTTAAAATTCCTTCCTTTTGAAATCATAAACAGCAACAAAAAACATCATAACAGAGAATACCATAGACTGAATTATACAGGAAAACACTTCCTTGAAAGTTATTGAGTTATAAATCAACCATTTTGACTTTGCAAACAAATCAAGTCTTGGAAGTACAACTGAAGACAGCTTTATTATAGTTGTGACTAAAGTATCAATTATCACCCTAAATCCTGCATTAGTAACCACAAATATATCAGTATAAGCTACAAATTCACCAATTGCACGACTTATAAAGTAGAATAAAATTGCAGAAGAAATTGCGGCAAGAGTGCTGTTTAGAATAAGACTTACAGTGACCGCAATAGACATGACTATAACACCTTCGCAAAGTAAAGTAACAAACCACATCACGGCAGATTTAAAAGAAACTCCAAGAAAAATAGTTATAATTAAAAACACAGGCAGACACATTACAAAAAGTATAATTTTAAAGC
>CAXNCX010000048.1:0-6329 GCA_964201065.1 Candidatus Deianiraeaceae bacterium
AAAGTCGATTAATTTTATAAAATCAACAATAAAAAGTTCAGAATACATTTTAAAAGGCGATATTTTTATAAATGAATCTCTCGATTTAATTGGTAAAAAAACAACAATGTTGCAACAAACTATGGAAGCTATAGAAGAGGCGCAAAAAGATGATGGCATGAATGTAAAAGAAAAATTTTCTTTGCCAGTTGAATATGTAAAGGTTTCTGAAGCTTTGTACAAAAAAAATTAATTTTAGTTTAGGTTATGAAATATAGAGTATATAATAAAAATCAAAACAACATCAATACAATGATTGGTGACATTAGTTTTGATGAGCTGTCTCAAATTCCTGGTATATCCACTGTTGCTTTAAAGCTTAAACTTGCACATAATAACAAAAAGATGTCCTCTTTTTTTAGAAAAGTTCATGGTAAGTGTACACTAAGTGCTGTTCCTGTAGAGGAGTTAAATTATAAAAATTTTAATTTAATAAAAAAGCACATCTCAAAAAGAGGTAAAATATTGCAAAGTAGGGTCACAGGTGTGTCAAAAAATAAACAAAAACTGCTTTCACAGGCAATTAAAAGGGCTAGAAATCTTGGATTAATTCCAGCAGTAAATTATGGAAACTATAGCGTATAATTTTTTTTAATATGAAAGTACTACTTTTACAATCAGTATATAATCTTGGAAAATCTGGAGATGTTTGCAACGTAAAATCCGGATATGCAAGAAATTATCTTATTCCTAATAACAAGGCAAGTGTTGCAACACCAAAAGCCTTAGAAGAGTTTGAAAAAAACAAGTCTATAATTTTAAAAGCCAACGAAACTCTTGAAAAGAAAGCAAAAGTTTTGAAGGACAAAATCGAGGGTCAGTATGTTGGACTTGTTGTTCCAACCTCTGAAACAGGTAGATTATTTGGAAGTCTTAATTCAAAAATTGTCGTTGAAGAAATACTCAAGTTTGGAAATGAAATGGAGCTTACAAAAAGTTCGATTAATCTTTCGGCTATAAAAGAATCTGGAGTTTTTTCAATTGATGTTGTTATCTTTGGAAACATTGTAGGAAAAATGTTTTTAGCTATATCTAACTCTGAATCAAATGTTTCTGCATTGATTGGTAGTCATAAAAATCCTCAAAACGAAAAAGAAACTAAGACAGAAAATGCTTAGTTTTTATTTACTTCTATTTCTCAGATATCAATTATTAAAAATCTTTTAATAATCTAAATCAAAATTCAGTCATTACTTTTCCATCTAACATAGCCTTGACATTTGTTTTATATTGGTTTTTAATCCAACCTTGAATTAATAAATGAGACTATGAAAAATGAAAAAATGAATAATTATAGATCTGGAAGATCTTATGTTTTTTGGACAATGGTTTTGATACTTTGTTCCATAAGTGGGTATATGTTGAGTAAGGTTATTTTTGAACCAGAAAAAATAAAAAAAGAAAAAGATAAAATTTACAATGAAGTTTCTAAACAAACTAGCTCTGCTTATCACGAAGTTGAAAAAGGTGTTAATAAAATTCAAAAAAAAGAAAGACACATCACTAAAATTGGGCATGATAAACTCACTGAGTATGAAAAAGACATTCAAAGACACAAAGAACAATTAAAGCATACTCCAAATAATGCAAAATTACACTATGAAATTGGTCTTTTGCTACAAAAAATGAGTCGTTATGATGAAGCTTTAAAAATGCACGAAAAAGCCAGTCAATTTGACAAAAGCAAGTCGGAATATTATGTTGCAGCAGGAATATCGTTGCAACATTTAAATCGCCAAGAAGATGCTATATTAAAGTACAAAAAAGCTTCAACATTAATTGCCGATAATTACACAATATATAAATATTGGGGTAGTGCTTTGTATGATTTAAAAAATTATCAAGATGCTGTATTAAAGTATAAAAAAGCAATTTCTTTGAATCAAAAAGATGCTGATGTTTATAATGGTTATGGAATGGCTTTAGAAAAAATAAATAACTATCAAGAAGCTGAAAAAAACTACAAGCAGGCAATAATATTAAATTCATCGAATGCTGACTATTATAATAATTTAGGTGTTGTTTTGTATAATCTATCTAATTACAAAGACGCGATTACTTCATATGAAAAAGCTATAAAAATTGATTCCGACAGAGGTGATTTTTATTTTAATTTAGGTCTTGCTTTAGAAAAAGCAGGTAGAAGAGGTGAAGCTGAAAATGCTTATCAAAAAGCTAAAATTCTCGATTGATTTTAATTATTTCACCGGAGGTATTCCTTCTATGTTTTGATTTACAATAATTTTTAATCCAGTTCCATGAGGAACTGTTAAAGTAGGATTTATTTTTGAAAATCTTTCTGCCATTTTTTTCGCAATGTCTCCTGAGGTTGAAATAATGCTGTTTACCGCTGCATTTACAGGGGTAATGTTTGTAGTCGCGATTGCTGTACTTGATGTTATTGTAGTTTGACCTTGTTGAGTACCAGTAACTTTTTCAGCGGCTAATGCACTGCCAAGAGTCAAAAAACTCAACATCAAAGAATTTTCAAACATTTTGCCGTATTTATTGTTAACATCCGCTTCTATTCCTGTTTGTCCTAGTTGGTCTGCTGCGTATGCATCTACCGATATCATTACCCCGTCTGGTCTTTGAACACGGCTCCAGATTATTCCAATTCTAGTTTCGCCTTCTGCAGCTGTCGTTGTGTATGTGCCAAAAATTTTTGAACCTTTAGGTATTAATCTTTTATCTCCAGTTTGTCCATAAACATCTTTAACAATGACCGCCGATACTTGGCCTGGTTTTTCAGAACTTATTGCTTGTGTTAACGCGGCATCTATGATTGCGCCATTTGGTATTGTAGTATCTGGGTTTTCTAGTTTTGAGATTGACTCGGACTGTGTAGAGTTTTTTCTTTTAGAAACATAATTTTCATCTAATAAAATGTAATCGCTGTTTTCATTTGTAGTCTCAGTTTCAGTGTTATATTTTGAAGAAGGTCCAGATTCCATACTTAATAAAGCTGCCATGACTGGGTCATTTGTTTGAGTATTGTCTTGACTAGGAACAGGCTGTTGTGGAGTAGTTGGTCTAACAATTTTTTCATTTTCTAGTATTTTTTGAAATGTTTGTCCATATTCTTTTGGCTGTGCTGATTCCTGTTGCATCGGAGGAGGAGGCACATTAAGTTGCATGTCAAAGCTTGGCATTTGAATGCTTGTATTATTGTCGTCAATTTTAGTTTCAGCAAATGCGCTAATTTCTTTAGCTAGATTATCTTTTTGTGGAAGTTTTTCTTCATTTTTTGCTTTAGATGAAATATCATCATCAGCTAGGCTTTCTTGAACCAGAACTTGATTTTGATTTTTTTGCTCTACTGCAGGTTTAGTACCTCCTGTAAAAAAAAGATTATACATTGTAAATGCACCACCAGCAACGAATATAAGCAACTGTAAGCCTTTCTTTTTTTTCAATTCTTCTATATTTGGTAGTTTGTTTTTTATGGCTTTGATGATATTTTCTTTTTTTTCAGAAGAATCGTTATTGGAGTTATTTTGTTCTTTGTTTGTGGTATCTTCTTCCTCAAAATCAGGCTTTGTATTGTCGATTTCGTTATTTTCTGTCATGAATGAATTTTATTATTATATGAATCATAAAATAACCAAGAAAAGGATATTTGTATGTTGTTATTATACTTTGTGAGTTGTCGTTTAAAAAACATCCACTAACCAGCCATATCAACATGTGTAAACTTAGTAAAAAAAATACATTTTTAGACCAATTAAATCTGATAAATCCAATATGTTTTTGTAAAAGCAGACAAGAGAGTGTTAAAAACACTCTTTCAAAAAAAAATAAATCAATGAAAAACGAAAGCAACACTGCTGATAAATTAAGCAGTTTTTCTAGTTTTGGCTTTTGTGATATTTTGTGTAATTTAAATATATAGTATAAAAACAATCCGTTAAAAATACCAGTTATTATATAGTGAAATTCGCAAAGACTTATTAAGCCGTAGAAATATACTAAAATTATGTAGCGTAAATGTCTAGAATTCATTGTAAAAAATAATGTCAGTCACTTTTAATCTTAATAAACATAGACTTATATTAAAAAACAATAAAAAATATTGTTTTTTAATTAATTAATATTTAGTTTTTTAATGTTTTTTTTAATATTAAGTTATTAAATATGCGGTTATGGCGG
Source organism: Candidatus Deianiraeaceae bacterium (assembly GCA_964201065.1). Classification (GTDB taxonomy): domain Bacteria; phylum Pseudomonadota; class Alphaproteobacteria; order Rickettsiales; family Deianiraeaceae; genus CAXNCX01. The sequence goes on from CAXNCX010000048.1 coordinate 4,189, forward strand.
AATTGGTAGACGCGTAACGTTGAGGTCGTTATTCTTTAAAAAGAGTGGAAGTTCAAGTCTTCTTAACCGCACCAATTTTTAAGTTTTTTTAAATTATTCTAGTTTGATATTTTTTTAAAAAAGCTTGCAAATAAAATATATCGGTTTTATTTGTTATTTAGTTTCTCGAATAAAAATTATGTATATTTGTTTATTAGGACAAAAAATAGGTTCAACATCGTTCTATAAAGATAATAAAAAACACCATGTAACTTTGGTGTCTGTTGAAAATAATCAACTTATTGGTGCCAAATTTAAAGATAAAGATGGATATTCTTCAATTAAAGTTTCTGCTTTTGAGAAAAAAGAAAAAAATGTTAATAAGCCACAGGTTGAGTCTTATAAAAAACTTGGGCTAGAAAGGATGCCAGCAATGGAAAAAGAATTCAAGCTTCCAAAAGACCCTATACACGACAAAGTTGTGAGTATAGTTTTATCTGAAGATATGGTAGGAGAAGTTGTTGATGTAACTGGAGTTAGCAAGGGTAAAGGTTTTGCTGGTGCTATGAAAAGACATAACTTTGCTGGTATGCCTGCGACACATGGTGTTTCTTTGACGCACAGATCTCACGGTAGTACAGGTAACAGAACTTTACCAGGTAGAGTGTTTAAAGGAAAAAAAATGGCCGGTAGAATGGGTGGTTGCCAAAGAACTGAAGAGGCTTTAGAAATAATGTTTGTTGATAAAGATCTGAATTTAATTGGGGTAAAAGGTGGCATTCCTGGTCCTAAAAAATCTTTTGTAAGTATTAAGTCATCTGTCAAAAGTGGCTCAATCTTTAATGCTAAAGTAAACGAAAAATAGTTTTATGAAAATTGATATTCTGTCATTTAAAAATAATAGTCTTCTTGAAACAGTTGCCTATGAAAATCTGTCTGTGTTAAAAGAGTTTTCTTTTGACAGTCTACTATCACAAGTGTTGCCACAGATAAAAAAAGCTAATGTTTTGAAATTTGCTAAAACAAAAACTGTTGCAGAGGTCAGCATGAGTACGGCTAAAAGTAGACCACAAAAAGGATCTGGAAGGTCAAGACAAGGTTCTGGTGTTGCGACAAGCTTCAGAGGTGGTTCTAAGTCTTTTGGTCCACAAGCAATAAATAAGCTTCATTGCAATCCATCATGGAAATCAAGAAGAATGTCAGTTGTAGCTTTGCTTGCAAAAGCATTTCAAAACGATAGAGTAAAAGTCGTTGATGTTATAGCAAATGAAACAATAAAAACTTCTGAATTTTTATTATCTTTTGATAAGATTTTCAGTGTAGATAAAAAATTACCAAAACAAAATGTGCTAATAATACATCCTGATAAGATTGAAAGAAATCTTCTTCTATCAACTCGTAATTTATTTTTTATAGATCACGCAACTCCAAATACTTTAACTACCAATAAGATAAAATCTGCACATTATGTTTTATTTTCAAAGGCTTCTTTGAATTTGTTTATTGAAAATTATTTAGATATTTAGTGTATGTTTGATATTATAAAAGGGATTATTAACAGTGAAAAAACTGCAAACTTTCAATCTAATTTGATTGCATTTAATGTTGATAAAAAAGCAAATAAAAAAACAATTGCCCATGTTTTAAATACTATTTTTAAAGATAACAAAGTTATCTCAGTTAAAACATTAAATGAAAAACCTTATAAGAAGAATTTCCGTGGTAAATCTGGTTATGTATCTGCTTATAAAAAAGCTTATGTTAAGTTTAAAGAAGGAAATATAGATATAAATGCGTTAGTTTTAGAGTAAAAATTTTATGACAGTTAGTATTATTTCAAAAAAACCTACTTCACCTGGTGTTAGACATCAAGTTTATGTCTCCTCTTCAGTTGTTGAAAAAAAACCTCTGAAGCCTAAATATCTTTTACGCGGTTTAAATAAAAAATCTGGAAGAGATAATTCTGGAAAAATAACAGTTAGAGGCAAGTGCAGAGGAACAAAGAAACTTTATAGAATAATTGATTTCTTTGCTAGACCTGATTCTATTGATTCTGTCTCTGTTCATGTCATTGAATCAATTCAATATGACCCAAATCGTAATGCACACATTGCTTTGATTAAAAATCAGGATACAGAAAGACATTCATATGTAATAGCAAC
>CAXNCX010000049.1:0-6273 GCA_964201065.1 Candidatus Deianiraeaceae bacterium
ATTAATAGTATTTAAATTAATTTTTTAAGTTTTATAATTTTTTCTTTATAATTTTAATTAGTGTAATTTTAATTAATATTTAAATTAATAGTATTTAAATTAATTTTTTAAGTGTAGTTAAATTTTGATAAATTTCTCAAAAATTTGCTTTCCAAATCCAAATTTTAACTCACGAGAGCCTGATGTGATCTTTGAAATCGAGACTCCAACTTCCCAAGCAATTTCACGGTGCGTTTTTTCCTTTAGTAAACCTTCTACAATCAAATATCTGTCGCAAAATTCTATTAATTCTTTAGGAGTAAGAAACGCCCTAAAAAACAATTCAACCTCACTAGGGTTTAATTTACAGAGTTTTTTAGAAATAGCTTTTAAAACCTCGTCATATAAAGCTTTGTCTTTTTTATTTTTCATTAAAAATTAACTTAACTTAAATTAAACGATGTACCGGTACATCGGTGCATAGTAATTGTCAAGATATTTTGTTGAAAGTTTAATTAGGCATTTTAGTTAATAAACAAAAAACCCTCTCTGTTGAGAGGGTGGAGGGTTTGTAGAATTGAAAAAAGCCTAAGGTTTGGCTGGGCTTTGGCTTGGGTTTTTGGTTGGTTGAAATTACATCATTCCACCCATTCCGCCCATGCCTCCCATTCCGCCCATTGGCATTCCACCTGATGATGAGTCGTCTTTGTCTTCTTTAGAATCAACAACAACAGCAGCAGTTGTGATGAAAAGTCCGCATACGGAAGCCGCATTTTGAATTGCAGTTCTGACTATTTTTGTTGGGTCAATAATACCAGCTTTCATCATGTCAACATATTGAGATGTTTGTGCATCGTAACCCATTTTGTCATCTCCTTTTTCAAGAAGTTTCTCAGCGATTAAAACACCAACATCCCCAGAGTTGTCAGCAATTTGTTTTAAAGGCGTCAAGAGTGCTTTTTTGATGATATTTACACCTGCTCTTTGGTCTTCATTGTCTACTTTAATTTTATCAAGTATTTTTGAAGCATAAAGTAGGGCAGTTCCACCACCGCAAACAATACCTTCTTCAATTGCAGCTCTTGTTGCATGAAGTGCGTCTTCGATTCTGTCTCTTTTTTCTTTGACTTCTGTTTCTGTCGCACCGCCAACACGCAAAATTGCAACTCCGCCAGAAAGTTTAGCTAGTCTTTCTTCTAGCTTTTCTTTGTCGTAGTCGGAAGTTGAGTCTTTCACTTGTTTTTTGATTTGAGTACACCTTGATTCAATAGCTTTTTTGTCGCCATTTCCATCAATTATCACTGTGTCTTCTTTTGAAATTCTTACTTTTTTTGCAGAACCAAGTTGAGTTAGGGTTGTTTCTTCAAGTTTTAAGCCAATTTCTTCAGAAATTACTTGTCCACCTGTAAGGCAAGCTATGTCTTCCATGATTGATTTTCTTCTGTCGCCAAATCCGGGAGATTTTACAGCAACGATTTTTAAAGAACCTCTCAAACGGTTTACAACCATTGCAGCTAAAGCTTCGCTTTCAACATCTTCAGCAATAACAACGAGTGGTCTGCCTGTTTGAACAACAGCTTCAAGAATTTTAACTATTGATTGAAGATTTGAAACTTTCTTTTCAACAAGCAATATGTACGGATTGTCGAATTCACATGTCATTTTTTCGGAATTTGTCACGAAATAAGGAGATAGATAACCTCTGTCAAAGCTCATACCTTCAACGATTTCTGTTGAAATTGAATCAAGAGTTTTTCCTTCTTCAACTGTGATTGGCCCTTGACCTACTTTTTGGATTGCCTTAGAAATACTTTCTCCGATTTCTTTGTCTCCGTTAGCTGAAATTGTAGCAACTTTTGCAATTTCTTCAATTTCAATTTTTTTAGATTTGGATTTTAAGTCCTCCACAACCGCTGATACAGCCTTCTCAATTCCGCGTTTTAAGTCCATAGGATTTAAACCAGCTGCAACAGCTTTTAAACCTTCTTTACAAATTGCTTGAGCAAGAACTGTTGAAGTAGTTGTTCCGTCTCCTGCAACATCTCCAGATTTGCTTGCAACTTCTTTTATAAGTTGTGCACCTAAGTTTTGAAGGAGGTCTCTTAAATCAATCGACTTTGCTACAGTAACACCATCTTTAGTGATTTTTGGAGAGCCAAAAGATTGTGCTATTACAACATTTCTTCCTTTTGGTCCAAGTGTAACCTTTACCGCATCTGCGATTATATTTACACCTTCAAGCATTCTTGAGGTTGCATCACTATTAAAAAATACATCTTTTGCCATATTAAAAAAGTTAAATTAAAAATTATTCTATAACTGCGATTACATCGCTTTCTTTCATTATAACGACATCTTCGCCGTCAACTTCACTTCCAGACCATTTTCCGAAAATAATGTTTTGACCTTTTTTTAAACTCATTGGTATTACTTCACCTTTATCGTTTTTTCTTCCCGGTCCTATTTCCAGTATTTCACCTCTAGCAGGTTTTTCTTTTGAATTATCAGGTATGATGATTCCGCCACTTGTTTTTTCTTCTGGTTTGTGTCTTTTAACCAAAATTCTGTCTTCAGTTGGTTTGATTTTCATAATTAAAACTTATTAATTGTAATCTATTTAGTTATTTATTAGAAACTTTCAAGAGCGGCTTTATTAAAAATAATATAAATATCGCAAAAAGAGTTGTAAGTCCCATTCCAACAATGTTTTGTTTATAAAGCATCTCTTCGTGTAGATATGCTCTTAAAAAAATAACATAAATAAAATAAAAAGAAGGAATTAAATTTACATTTTTAATTTTACATCTTGCGTTTGTTTTTTCAGGAAGGCTTAGACACAAAGCAAATGCCATTAATAAAAGATACAAAAAAGATATACGATTGATGAAAATTCTAGCCTCTTGTTTTGTGAATTTTTCGTTATGAATTAATTTATAAAATATAGGCTCTAACTTTGGAGGCTGTTTTACTTTAAGACTTTTTATTGGATATTCAATAGATTCAGATTTGTAAAAATATTCTTTGTTATCTCTATCTGGAAGATATTTGCATTCATGTCCTTTTATATTTATTCCTTTTATATTACTCGAAAAGCTAATGAAGTCACATGTAGTAACATCATTACCGTTGGAGTTTTTATTTTGTTTTTTTTCAGTTTGTTGTTGCACTATAAAAACATCTTTTAGTGTTTTTTTATCTTTAATTTCTTTGAAAAATATTTCTAAATTTCCGACATTATTAATTTGATTTGGCTTTAAGGCATTTATGGCACTCGCTGTTATTATTCTTTCTTGTTGAAATCGCAAATACCTTTCACTTTTTATATTTATTGTATTCATAACGACCAATGCTATAGATCCAAAGACTGCGACTTTAATTATAGCTGTGCCTATTTCTTTACTATTCAAACCTATTGACTTACAAGCGACTAATTCGTTTGTTTTCATTAAATTATCAAAGGCTATCATTGTTCCAACAAAAAATGATATCATTATGTTAAATAAAAATATTTCTGGAATGTTTAATGTTAATAAAGTTAGTACGGTAAAAAAACTAGCATTGTATTTTATAATAAACTTCATTGTGTGTATTAAATAAAAGCCAATAAGTGTCAATGACAAGACGATTAGAACCTGAAATATGCTTTTGTTTATTTTTTGATATAAGTATTTTTCTACTATTTTCATGCATTGATTATTTTTAAGATTTCCAAATGAGCTATTTCCTCTTCTTCATTAATTGAATATATATATCTTGGAGTTTTTACTTCATCTAGCTTTTTAATGCCAGCAAAATTCTCAACTTTAAATGAATCAATGTTATAATTTTCAATTATTTTAACAAATATATCTGCTAATATTTTAGCGTCAACTATTGCACTGTGTCCTTTGGTGTCTCGATTTTGATTGTCAATTCTCATTCTTTCTGCAAGTTTGTCAAGACTTGCCCTTTCACCGGGATAAATTGCTTTTGATAAAAACAAACTGTCAATCCATTGAGATTCTGGTATAATTGAAAAACCTGCACTATCTAATTCATTATTAACAAAACTACGATCAAATTTTGCATTATGGGCGACAACCGTTGTTTCGCCTATAAAGTCAAGCAAATCTTTTGCAATTTCGCTAAAAATTTTTTCATTTTCTACCATGGCGTCTGTTATTTTGTGAACTTTTATAGCTTCTACAGGAATAGGCATCTTAGGATTGACATAGCTGTGAAAGATGGTATCTGTAACTTTGTTGTTTTCAATTTTTACACAACCAATTTCTACAATTTTATCTCCGTTATTTGGATTTGTGCCTGTGGTTTCTGTGTCAAGACATATATAACTTTTCATAATAGTATTTTGTTGTCTTTATTCTTTATTTTTTGAATATTATAAAAATAGTTTTATTCAAGATAAAAATACAAAAAAATTCATGTTAAACTTAGAAAGCTTAAAACACCTTAAAGATGTCCTTGAAATAGCCACAAAAAAACTTGATATACAGGGTAAAAAAACAGTAATTAATTTTTTAGAAAAAGAAATAGAAACATTTGATTACTCAATGCTTGATGCGGATCAAATTTCTAAAATGAAAAAAAGAGAGAGCTTGGTTAAGTTGGTTCAAACTCAAGTCAGTTTAACTAAAGAGGCTGAAGACATTGAGTCTTTCTTGATAGACGAAGGTTATACAAATGATTCTGATATAATATTGATGTTTAAAAATCTTGAAGTCGAAGTTGAAAATTTTAGCAATTTGGCTTTGTTTTCAGGTGAGTACGATTTTGAAGATTGTTTTATTGAAATAACAAGTGGAGCAGGCGGGGTTGACAGTCAAGATTGTGCTGAAAAAATTATGAACATGTATGTTAATTATGCAAATGCGAAAAAATTTAAAGTAGAAGTTGACGACATCAACAAAGGCGAAGAAGCAGGAATTAAGAGTGTGAGACTTTTAATTAAAGGCGAGTATGCTTTTGGTTTATTAAGAAGAGAAACTGGAACTCATAGAATAGTCAGAATATCACCTTTTAACGCAAATGGAAAGAGGCAGACTAGCTTTGTTGGAGTTTTTTGTTTTCCTAGTTTGGATCAAAAAATTAATGTTGAAATAGACGAAAAAGATTTAAAAATCGATACATATAGAAGCTCAGGGGCAGGTGGACAGCATGTCAATACGACAGACTCTGCTGTTAGAATAACACACATTCCCACAAATACAGTGGTTCAGTGTCAAAGCGATAGGTCTCAGATTAAAAATCGAGATGAGGCTATGAAGATGCTAAGAGCAAAACTAATTGCCATTGAAATAGATAAGCAAAATAAAGCCAAGGCAACTCAAGAAGCTTCGAAAACAGATGCAAGTTTTGGTTATCAAATACGAAATTATGTCTTGCATCCATATAAGCTGGTTAAAGATTTAAGATCTGGCTTTGAATCTTCAAATTCAGTTGAAATTATGTCAGGAGATCTTGATAAAATGATATTTCACATTATTCAAAACGATGCGACTTAAGAAAACTAGCTTAGACTCGTGTCAAGTATTTTTTTTTATTTTTTATAAAAAAAAACCTTCATTTTTAAGTTTTTTTATTTCTTAATTTTTTAGTTTTACACAAATAATTTAAATGTTTCAAGCACAGTCAACAGAAATAGACAGTCAACGAAATTCTAACGATGCTATCAAAAAAGCGTTTCTAGGCTACTGCACAAGTTTTAATAGAAATGATTTAGCAAAAATTCTCGCAGATTTTTCTTTTCTACCTGCAGAAAACCAAAAATTACTTTTGGTCGCAAATTCAAATTTAGTAAATTCAATAACATCCGAGATTATATTTTTAAATAAAATATGTAAGTACATATGGTCAAAGAAAAATGTAAGTATAAAAATACTAGAAAACGCTGAAAAAGGATTGGTTGACAGAACCCCAAGTCAAAGCATTGAAGTAGTTAAAAAAACAAAAAATTCAAAATATTCAATAGACAAATTTGCAGACTCTCAATGTAATGCAAACGCATTTAATGTCATTAAAGAGCTTGCACTAGGAGACAATGCCGTGATTATGTCAGGTTCTGTGATTTGCTTAGAAGGTGAACATGGAAACGGAAAAACTCATTTGTTAAAAGCTCTAAATCTTGAGTTAAACATGTTGCTTAAAAAAACATACATAAAAACAGCAGACGAATTCACAGAGGAATATGTAAATTCGTATAAAGAAAATGTACTATTTGATTATAAAAAAAGAGTTTTCAACTCACAATATCTAATTATAGACGATGTCGAAAAGCTTTTGACTAGAAAGGCTACA
>CAXNCX010000050.1:0-6016 GCA_964201065.1 Candidatus Deianiraeaceae bacterium
GCTTCACTGGATTGTGTTTGCAACAGCGGTTGATATTATGGCTTTTTGGCCTGTGGCGATCTTGGGCATGATTGGAATTCCACTCCTTGCTACTTTAATTTATTTTATACCTTATAAGATTTGCTTAAAATTGACTAAAAAACCTTGGATATCTATAATTATTGGTTTTTTGTTATCTGAAGCTTTTATTTCCCACATACTATTCAATGGCTTTCCATGGCTGAAGTTTGGTTATTTTATTTCACGGTACAATCTTGGGATTTATAAAATTTTACCTGATTTCTTGATTTCTTTATTGGTTCTCAGCTCTTTAATTTCATTTAGTTTAAATAGAAAAGTTTGCCTTAGTTTAGTTTTGTTTATTGGTTTATTTTCTTTTTATAAAGTTCCTCAAAAGAAAATGGATTTGAAGATATTAATTTTACAACAAAACATACCCCAGCATCTAAGAATAAAAAGAGATACTGATTATTTTTCATTTTTAAAAACTTTTGAAGGTGAACACGCTGATATAATTATCATGTCTGAAGGCTCTTTTGATCTATTCGAGTCTAAAATATTAGATTATATCAAAGATAAATTTATCGCAGAGGTATTAGTTTTTGGTACAAATACTATTGAAATGAATAAAAAATCAACATGGCAACTTTTTAATTCATTTTACGCCTATATGCCAAAAACAAATTTTTTATATAGATATGATAAAGAGTTTTTAGTTCCATTTGGAGAGTATATTCCTGAGATTTTTAGAAATATTGCACCAAGTTTAATTCAAAATTTATCAAATGATATGCTTGATTTTACATCTGGAACTCGTATGCAGAAATATTTTGAGTATAAAAATTATAAAATAGTTCCTAATATGTGCTATGAATCTATTTTTCATGATGCTTTTAAAAAGCGTGTTGATGAAAATTCAGTTATTTTTAACATTACAAATGACGGCTGGTTTGGGAATACTGTTGGTCCTTATCAACATTTAAGAATGTCTCAAATTCTTGCAAGTAAAACAAACTCTTTTGTTGTAAGAACCTCAAACAATGGTGTGAGTGCAATTATTGATAATAATGGAAAAATACTCAAACGAACAAAGCTTAACACTATTGATAGTTTGAGATATAATTGATTATTTACCTTGCTGTTTTGTTGAATTTTTGGAGATAGTATTTTATATACTGGAACCTTTTTTCTTCATCTTCACTGTTAAAAATCTCCTCAAGTTCTTTTTCTGTATATTTGAAATGTTGACCATATTTTTGTGGCTCTTCATTATCGCTATTAAAAACTGAATCAAGGCCGTCGTCTGAAATATCCTTTTCAAAAGCATCTGATATTTTTGGCATAGCTAAGTTATGTCGATTTAATTTACTGTAGTAATTTATTGTATTAATATCTTTCTTGGATAGTTTGTTTTTAAGATAGGTCTTTGCTTCATTTATTGCCTTGTCTGTTTGGGATTGTTCATTATTAAAATTGCTCGACATACTAAAATATTTAAGTTATGTAGAAATATTATGGGAAATAAATTTTTAGTCAAGAATTTTTAAAAAATTATTGTTTTATCATTATATTTTAAAGTATTTTGCTTAAATTCTTGCATTTTTATTTAATCTGACTATTTATATGATAAAGTTAAAAGATTAACATGTCATACTTAGTTCCAATAGTTGTTGAGCAAACCTCCAAAGGTGAGAGGTCTTACGATATTTATTCAAGACTTTTGAAGGACAGAATCATATTTTTAAGTACAGATTTTAATGATACAATGTCATCACTTATCGTTGCACAGCTTTTGTTTTTAGAATCAGAAGATCCGGATAGTGATATATATATTTACATTAATTCTCCAGGGGGAGTTGTGACTTCTGCTCTGGCAATTTATGATACAATAAATTTTATAAAACCAGATGTTGTAACTGTTTGTATTGGTCAAGCATGTTCAGCTGGTTCATTAATTTTAACATCAGGCACAAAAGGAAAAAGATTTAGCCTTCCTCATTCAAGAATAATGATTCACCAGCCAAGTGGTGGATTTAGAGGACAGGCAACAGATATTGAAATTCATGCACAAGAAATTTTGAAGTTAAAAGCAAAACTTAATGAAATATATTCTAAACAAACAGGTCAGACTGTCCAAAAAATTAAAGCAAGCATGGAAAGAGATAATTTTATGTCTGCAGATGAAGCAGTTGAATTTGGCTTGATTGACCATGTTATTGCTTCAAGAGAAGAAGCAAAAAACTTTTTGCCAAAAGAAGACTAGTTTTTAACAATAATTTATTTAAAGCTTATGAAAAATTTTTCAGGATGTTCATTTTGTGGGAAAAGTCGTGAAGATGCAGTAAAGATTATTGCCTCAGGGCTTGACAAATGCGGAATATGTGATGAATGTGTTGTAATTTGTACACAGATTTTAGACAAAGATGTTAAAAAAGATGACAGTTTGCCACTCACAAAAAAAACGCTTCCAAAACCACTTGAGATGTTTGAAAAGCTTAATGAATATGTAATAGGTCAGGATAGGGCAAAAAAAGTTTTGTCAGTTGCTGTTTATAATCATTACAAAAGACTTCTTGCAAAAGACGATAAAGACTCAGTTGAAATTCAAAAATCTAACATACTTTTAATGGGCCCTACAGGTTCAGGAAAAACTCTTTTAGCTCAAACTCTTGCAAAAATGTTGCATGTACCTTTTGCAATCGCTGATGCAACAACTCTTACAGAAGCAGGGTATGTTGGAGATGATGTTGAAAATATTTTATCAAGATTATTGCAAGTAGCAGATTTTGATGTAAAAAAAGCCCAAATGGGAATTGTTTATGTTGATGAAATTGACAAAATAACTCGTAAAAGTGATAGTCCTTCGGTCACTCGTGATGTTTCTGGAGAGGGAGTTCAGCAGGCTTTACTAAAAATTATAGAAGGTACGATTTCTAATGTTCCTGCTCACGGAGGCAGAAAAAATCCAAGTCAAGAACATGTTCAAATTGATACTTCTAACATATTGTTTATACTTGGAGGTGCGTTTGAAGGTCTTGATAAACTTATACAGGTAAGGCTTAACAAAAAGAATATTGGATTTATCGCAGATCATAAAACAAAAGAAGACAAAGAGAGGGAAAATTTAATAAGATTTGTAGAGTTCGATGATATTATTAAATTTGGTTTAATTCCAGAGTTAGTTGGAAGAATGCCAGTTATGGCAACCTTAGACAAGCTTACCGAAGAAGATTTTAAGCTAATTCTTACAAAGCCTAAAAATGCTATTATACTTCAGTATCAAAAATTATTAAAAATGGATGATATAGATCTTGTATTTGAAGAGGAAGCAATTAATGCAATAGCAAAAAAAGTTTTTAAGAAAAAAATTGGTGCAAGAGGTCTTCGTAATGTCATTGAAGATTTATTAAGCGATGTGATGTTTGAGTCTCCAAGCAAAAATATTTCTAAAATTAAGATTACAGAAGATGTTGTGCTTCATAAAAAGAAGCCTGTCATTCATCATAAAACAGACAACGCAGAACAAGTACATGTTGTTAAGGAGCGTACAAATCAATTTGCAACTCCGGAGTATAAAAAAGCTAATACAAAACTATAATTAAATGAATACTATTTTTGGTCGAAATGCTGCGTTGGCAGTTTTGTCAAGTGCAAAAAGGGAGATTTTTGAAATCATCTGTCTAAACTCTAAGTTTGAAGAATACTCTGAGTATATTCCTGAATCTTTAAAAAAGAAGACAAGGGTTGTAAAGAATGATATTTTGCAAAAAATCACAAAAGAAACAGACAAGCATCAAGGAATATGCATAATTGCTGGCGAATTGCCGACAAAATCGTTCTCTGAAATTTTATCTAGTGTGGAGAACAAAGACTGTGCAAATATTTTTATTTTGGATTCAATTAATGATCCTCAAAACTTAGGCGCAATACTTCGTTCAAGTTATTGTTTTGGAGTAGATGCGGTTTTGATCTCAAAACAAAATTCCTGTAAAATCACTAACGCTGTTACTCGTGCTTCTGCGGGGTACTCTGAAATGATTGACATACATTATTGTTCTAATATTACAAATTCTTTAAGAGAGTTTCAAAAAAATGATTTTTTTTCCACATCTTTAGAGGTTGGAAAAAATAGTGAAAAGAAAATTGAATTAAGGGACTTTATACAGTCTCATAAAAAACGAATATTTATTTTCGGTTCTGAAGGCGTTGGCGTGTCTCAGCTTGTTTCCAAAACAAGCGACTACAATACACTGCTTCCAATGAAAGAAGGTGTTGATAGTTTGAATTTGTCAAATACGGTTGCAATTGTTGGCTGGGAATGTTTTAGTGTATGAGATTATTTTACTTTGTGTTTAGAAATATAATGTATATCACACCCAAGTATTTCTGATTTTTTCAAACCTTTTACTGCTTCTGTAATATCAACAGTTTCACTGTAGTCTGTTTTTGCATGCCCAGTGTATTCAAGTTTGTCATTTTCAGTTATTAGCCAGTTTGAATTTGATGTTGTGCCGGCGTTGTTTGTATTATAACAAGCATAATCTGAAATTCCATCAAGGTGTGTTTCTTCGGTGTTTCCAATTTTTTGATAAATTCCACTGCCACCACAGTTTAAAGTTCCATCGTAGCACTCAGATTTTATTCTATGTTTAGATGCAATTATGTTTCCTGTGTTTGGCTTTCCGTCGTCAAATTTAACATCTAATAAGTATGAAAAGTCAGTACTAAATGCAGCCTTTTGTACAATATCTTTATTCGCTATTGATATTATGATTGAATTTTTTGCCTTGCTGTGTCCTGCAATGTCTGAAGTTGCAATGGCAATATTGTCTAGTTCGCCTTGAGCATTCGCAGTGCCTATTGAAAGTATTTGATTTGGAGAGATTGGAGTTGCAGTGGCAATTGCGTATTCTAAGTTTGTTTTAATATTTGACAGATTTATATCATAACTATAAAAATTATTTTTAGCTTTATATTCTCCGTTTTCTGTTTTTATTCCAGTTGCATTAAAATATCCTGAGACTGACATAAATTGATTCATCCAATATGCAGGAGTAAATACACGATATTCATTGTATTCAAGGCCAGTGCAGGGTTGATTTGTGTTAAAATCAGGACTTAATTCATTTTCATCTAAGCAATACGCAGCACGGCATATATTTTTTGTGTTTAACTCGCTTTCCAAACAGTCTTTAAAGCTAAACATCATTGGATATGAGTTTAATATTTGGTAAAATTCTTCTATATTGGTTTCGGCTTTGTATATGTTTTGCATTATTTTGGTTGCTCTTGCATTATCTACAATTTTGTCTGAAAATGTAAATGTCACGCTTAAAGCAGCTATTACAGCAATTACAATTGCAAGTTCAACGAGTGTGAAACCTTTTTTAAAAGTGTTTTTAAATTTTATAAAACCAAGAGACATTTCTATTGAAACAATTAATTTGTTATAAAAATGAGAAATTTTTGTAATAATGTCAAGTAAGTTGATTTATTATTTGCATTAGTGTTGTTTTTAGCTATAATTTATTTATATTATTTTTTGCAATGTCTGAATTAAGAGAAGATTTTAAAATTTGGCATCAATATGACTTGAATGCTGGTTATACAAAAGATGAAGCTGGTCTGATTGCAAAAATAAAACATAACATAGAAAACGATGTTGATAAAGACGGAAATAAACCTGGTTTAAAAACAGCAATAGAAGATAGTTTGTTTGCAATACATATCGATGCTTTCTTCATGGGCAATACTTATTTTCATTGGTTAATTGGTAATGATTATCCAGATAGAGCATTTAAGATTTTGGAAATAATTAAAGAAAACAGATTACTCAATTTTGTTCCTTTTGACTTAGGAGATGACGCAGGAAAAACCATTCTTTTTTTTGCAATAGCAAGAAAATACATGAATAAAACACAAACAAATTTTATAAATGGGAGACATGACATTAGTTTAATTCAGTTTTTAATTGAAAATTCTGACAAAGAAGTTTTATTAAAGCCAGATCAAAATG
>CAXNCX010000051.1:0-5859 GCA_964201065.1 Candidatus Deianiraeaceae bacterium
GTTGTAAAGACTGTTATTATTGATAGACATAATTTATGATGTTTAAATATTTGACATATATTCTGCTTGGTTTTTTAGTTAAAGTGATAGCTAAAAATTTTAATTCACAACAATTAAATGCACAAGAATTGTTTTCTCAAAATACATTATACAATATTCTTTATCATTACTCTTCTTACTGGATGTTCACAGGAATGTATTGATCCGGGTGAGAGCTATGATGTATCTAGAGGTGGTGTTAAGATTTTACCTATAAATCCTAATGTCTTAGATTACAGCACGGCCACTGGTCTGAAAGATAAAACTACAGAACAGTTAGCGAGAAGCAATTTGTGGTTTAAGGCACAGACAAAAAATTCAAATAGTAAGTCAGACTTGATTGTGTATGAAGGACTTGAAGTAAAAATGACGGTTGAGGGTCAAATTAACACAAAAGGTTTTTTTTACAATCTACATATTCCGGTTATTAAAATTATTAAAAAAGGAGTAGCTAGTAAGACTCCTGAAATGAACTTCATTCCTCCGGTTTCAATGCCAAGAACAATGAGAAAAGGTGATATTGTGAATATTGATGTTTATGCATACGAAGGTCAGTACCCTATGATAAAAAAGTTTTCTGATGGAAAAGAATATTATGTTAAACTTAATAATGGCTACGGATTAGTTGTAGACCACATACCAACAGGCATTGATTATGTTGGATTAAGCCAAGAAAAAGCTGCAGTGTTAAAAAATATGAATTCAGGTTTTGATCTTGAAGGAAAAATCCCTCCAACAAATCCAGAAGACTGGCAGTGCAGCTTTGGTGTGTATAAAACTAATAATGAATGGAGAAGTGATTATTTTTTTCAACTTGTTGGTACTTCTGGGGAATATTTCCCAAGAGAATACACAGGGGTAACAGATTATTTTGATACCACTTCGTCAACTTCAGATAGTCTTTGTGAGCCACAAAAAAACAACTGTCAGCTTGATATAAAATGTAGCAATCCAGATCTAAATATGCTTATTTTTAAAGATGAATCTATATCTACGACAAATGGAGATATGATGTGTTATGGTATTAAAAGAACTGGAATATATGCAGGGTTTGATGCATATGATGTTGTGAAGAAAAATGCAACCTGGACATTTATTTCAAGTGACAAAAATACACCTGAAAATGTAATCGCTGCCCCTGCTAATGTGGGTGTTTTTGAAACTAAAGTTATACGAGATTACAAATATGCCAATTTTTCTGAACTTGCAAGACATGAAAATTTTGCAAGATGCACTCCTAATTGGAAGAATGCAGGTTGGATGAATTTAAATGACGAACAGTACTTTTCAGAAGGTGATACTTTTATGAGTGGTTTTTATAGAGTAGATTTTCCCACAGCACCTTCCTCTGAAATATGTGAAAAAGTGATTAGTAAATTTAAAATCAGGCAAGCTGCAAGTAGAGTAGGTGGTTTAATAAAATTTTCATACATGAATGATGGCGAGTCTAAGAATCTAACCCGAGACAATCAAAAACGAAAGTTAACTGGTTTTTATGATAGATTTGTCAAAAAAGAACTTAAAAATAATCAAGGCTGGTGTTTTAGTGATGACAACACAAGACAGGGTGATTGTAATGTAGAAAAACCAGACCCATCTAAGCTTGATGAACAAGAAAAAAGCCATTTAATGTGTGGCTTGTATAGAATTCATCGTGGCTATAAGGGTGGTGCTGATATTGATGACGGTATGGATAACTGGTATGGCTTTCCTGATAACGGAGATAACAGTGCAAGAGATATTTATAACGAGATATGTGACTCTCAGTATGATATTCAAGCCTGTGATTCTCCAAGTTTTTCTACAATTTACGATACACAAATATTTTTACATCGTTTTATTGGAAATGACTTGCCTTATGATGCTTCAGGGGGAGGTTTTCCTTGTGTTGTGGAAATGAAAATTTCTGATTCTGCAACAAAAAGTGGAGTTTCTACATTTGAAGCCAGTGAAACGGGGGATTTTCCATCTTCTTTGCCAGCCGACTGGGGTTTTATAGGCATCGTGCCTAAGGGTTACGATGTTAAATTTCAAACTAAACAACGATCTGGTCAACTTAGTTCAAAAATGCATTTTGCAAAGTTTTTTCTCGGAGACGACACACCTGTTTCAACACTTACATACGGTAAAGAATGTGGGCTTGCAAATGTATTTAGAACGGTACCACTGCCTAAAAAAGTTTGTTTAAATGGTTATATAAATAGTTGTAATAATCCTTTTGTTAATTATAAAGTAGAAAAAGAAGGACTTGGTAATGTACTGACTAACAACACATTAACATCACAGTATTGTCTAGAATCAAATGATGGAAACAAGCTTGGGCTTTGTATTAAAGTTGTAAAGAAAAAAGACGGCACAACACTTTCTTATCTTCTTGAAGATTTAAATACACCTGTTAATACGGCAAAAGAAAGAGCTTTTACAACGCCTGACAGTGTATCTTGGTCTCCTGCTTTTAATGTAAATGCTACAAGATGTGGTTTGTGTACTGCAAAGGGGGCTTTAGAAAAAAAAGGCTCAGTCGTTAAAATGCAGGCAGATGAAAGATCTTTAGGCTTGGCCAAGACCAGTGGTAAACAAATTTTAAATCAATCTCAATGTGAAAGAGATAAAGATTTAGAATGGGTTCATGAGTATGTTAATTCTCAAGAAGATTCTGTGTCTTATACTTTTTTACCAAATGTTCCTGTTGCAAAATGCTTAGATGATCCACTTGTAGAGACTTCAGTAACTGGGTCTTTGAGCTTTAACGGACCTACATCAACTTTAAAAATGTTGTCTTTAACAGATTCATTAAAAACTGTTAAAGTTTCTCAAGATCCAAGCAGGCCAACACATTTATATCTTAAAAGTACTCACACAGTTCCTCACGACTCTGAAATGTTATTTTACATTGCAGGAGATTTGAGTGATCAAGTCAAAGATAATGCTTCAACCCTTTTAACACAACATGTATCTTTCAAAGATAAAACTGGAGGTTTTAGCCTTAATGTATATAATGCAAAACCACTAGAAGACGGAGAAGGCATGTATATATACATTCAAGGGATAGATCCTGCTACAAAACAACCCGATCCACTTCAACATCCTGATGTATTTTTTAAAGATAAAGACTTTTTCTTTATACGAGATAACTCCGAGAGTTTTAAAAATTTACAAGTTGGAGATAAAATTGTGAGATATGTTCCAAAAAAAACAGGGGTAGTTTGGTTTATTGTTCCTGATTTTACGCCATGTGTTAATAATAGCTGTATAGCTGATTCAAGATACGATGGTCAGTATATTCAGTTTAATGTAAACACAAAAAGCAACGAAACTCTTGAAGTTAACAATATTTCAAATAATGTTGAAGATTTTAACAATGGATACTATGAAGTTTCATTAACCGCTAAACAGGCAAAGTCAAGCGCGGTTGTTGGTTTAAATGTAGTGTCGTACTTCTTGGTAAATCCAGTTAAAGATTTTTTTCTAGGTCCAATTGTTAATAATGAAAGACAGTGGAATCAAGGATTTACATACACAGTTGCTACAAATTTCATAAATAACGCTTTTTTTCAGATGATTTTTTACATGGGGCTATTACTTACGATTTTTATGCATGGTTTTAATATCATCACAGGAAATGGAAAGCCACCAATGGATGTAAAGTCTGTCATGAAAGAGATATCAAAATTTGCATTCATTGTTGCATTCATATCCCCAGGTAGTTTTACACTTTATCAAGAATATTTTATTAAAGGTTTAATAAGGCTAAGTGAAGGATTTGGAGGTTTGGTTTCAAATTCTCTTGGTGCTACCGTTCCAACTGTGCATAGCGTTACTTCAGATGTAATGAATTTTGAATTTAACCTTGAAATTAAAGATGAAAATGTCGATGGTGGCATTTTTTCTACAATAGGAAATGTTTATTCTTATTTTTTTGAAGAAAAAACTCTAATCAGACTTTCAGCGTTGATAACTTACAACTTTCCAGTAGGTTTGGTTATGTTAGTATTGATAATGGGTGGCCTTGCATTGTTTTTTATGAATTCCTTTAAAGCTGTACTTATGTATTTGGGAAGTGTAATTGGAATATGTATTTATGGAGCTGTTGGGCCTATTTTTATTTTGGCAAAGATCAATGACAATACATCAAAAGCTTTTGACACATGGTGGAAAGACCTTTTGGGTCTTGTTATCCAACAGGGGATGTTTTTAATTGGAATTGGTATTTTTAGTACAATTTTTATGGAAACCGCACGAGGTCTTTTGCGTTTTGGAGTTTGTTTGGAGCCAGTTTTAACAATACCAGTGATAAATTTTTCACTTTTGTCTTTGTATACAGTACAAGGGACTGTTCCAAGTTATGTAAAGAATTTTATGCCAGAATATAAATCTTATTCATTTGATGACGCAAATATTATTACAGTTTTAGCTTTGTTAATGACTGCAGTGTGTTTAATGAAGTTTATGGAGTCAATGGAAAAAATGTCTCAAGGTAAGGCAATGGATTTTGTACCTAATTTTTTAAGCAACCTGCCTTCTAAGGCAGCCGGTTTAGCTGCTTCGGTTTTTCAAGGCAAGGGTAAAAAATAACTAGTATGAATAACCTTTTTTGAAGCCTTTGTGGATAAATTTTAAAAAAATATTGACTAGTAAAAATAAGTTTTATAGGGTTATGTTAATTGGAAGTTTTTATTTTTTAAAATGAACCGCTTTAAAAATTATTTTAGCAACATGAAGTATGCAAACATAAACAGTGTAGTTTCTGTTGTCTTATCTATAATCGCATTTTCTGTGGCTATTGAGTCATCAAGAAAATACTCAACATTGTCTTTAAAGCAAGAAGAGTTAAGCAAAACACTTGAATTTTATTTCACTGAAGAAAAATCTAAATCATCTGTTTTAAGCGAAGGTAAAGACTCTGATTCTGTTGTAGTTGATGCAGTTGAAAATGAAGAGGCTTACTATAAAAGACTTCTTGAAGAAAAACAAAATACCCAATCCAACACTCCTCAGTCAAATTTTAAAAAAGAGTCGGTAGTTGAAAAATCTAATGAAATTGATAAGCCTAAAAATAACAAAATGGAGCTTAAAAATCCAAATAAAGTAAAAACAGCACCTACTTTACCTTTACAAAAGAAAGAAGTTTCTAGTAACACGACTGCTAGTAAAACCCATAAAGTGTCCTTTGGTGTCTTTAAAAACTCAAAAAATGCTCTAGGTATCTGTTCTCAAAAATTGAAAAAATATAAATTAACAGGTTTAAAGTGTGTTTCTTCGGAATTTAAGGGTAATAAATCTTTAAACAATGTGTACATGGATGGCTTTAAAAGTCTTGATGATGCAAGTAAAGTTTGCTCTAAATTGAAATCTGAAAAAATTTCCTGTCAGGTAAACTAAAAAAATTTAATTTAAACTCATCTTGTCTTGTTCAACTTGTCTAAAAGATTAAAACTATTAGCAAAAAAGTCTAAATATCACTTGTTAGACTTCAGACAAATAGAGCGTCGTGTTTTTTGTCTTTTTTTACTTCAATTTTTAGTTTTGTTTTTAGTTTTTTCACGACTTGTATTTCTTCAAATATTTAAGTATAAAAAATACAAAACTTTATCCCTTCTTAATGCTTATAAATACGATTTAATAACTCCTCTTAGAGGGCTTATCTTAGACAGAAATAATATTCCATTAGCAAAAGACTATACTAGTAAAAAGCTTATTTTTATGCCTAAGAGCATTCAAGACATAGAACCTGCAATGCTTAAAATAGTAAAATACCTAGATGTAAAGCCGAAAAGTATAGAGAGATATATTGCCAGACTTGAGGTGAACTTTAAAAGA
>CAXNCX010000052.1:0-5772 GCA_964201065.1 Candidatus Deianiraeaceae bacterium
AATAATATGTTTAGGAATTGTCGCCGAAGGCCCAAGAGACTTGGCTAATGTTTTTTATATGTCAAAAATCGGAGCAACTTCAAATCTTGTTTCACTTGGTCTAATTGCACTTTTCATTTCAAATGTTTTTCTTGTTGTTTTTGTTGAAAGATCTCAAAGATTAATTCATATTCAATATCCAAGACAGTCAATGATGCAAACACAACAAAAAGCTCCGTTCTTACCACTTAAAGTTAACTTAGCAGGAGTTATTCCTACTATATTTGCATCAGCGTTATTATTACTGCCTCTAACCATTATTGGTTTCTTTAAAGACAAGACAAATCCAATTATATACTTTATTTCTTCAAACTTAATTCATGGTAAGCCTTTGTTTATAATTTTGTACGGATTGTTAATCATGACATTTTCTTTAGTATATAATAATGTTGTCTTTGACCCATCAGATATGGCAGAACAGCTAAAACGCTCTAATGTTTTTATACCAGGTTCAAGACCCGGGACACCAACAGCAGATTTACTTAAAAACATCATGAAAAGACTTTCCTTTATTGGAGGAGTCTATCTGTGTGTAATAGCTTTAGTTCCTGAATTTTTTATTCATCTATACGGTTCTTCATTTTTAATTGGAGGGACGGGAATATTAATCGTGGTAAATGTTATAATTGAAACTATGACATCTCTACAAGCTACAATGTTGTCGTCTAAGTACAACAAAGTTATGAAAAAATATAAAACTAGATGAAAGTTAAAATAATAAATGTTCACGTTCTTTCAGACGGAAGCTGTGAAACTGCAGGTAAAATAAAAAGAGCAGTATTTAGACAGTTCAAGGATGTTAAAACAAAAACTTTTTTTTGGCCATCAGTAAGATCAAAGAAAAAAATTAACGAATTTTTAGAAGAATTAAAATGCAACAAAGGCATAGTAATGTACAGCATGGTTAACCCTACTCTTGCTGATTATCTTCTTAAGGAAGTCATGAAAATCAAAAAATGTTTAGCGTTTAATGTAATTTGGTACTCTGTTATTCGAGTAAGTAAATTTTTAAAACAAAAGCCTTTAATGTCTTTTGATAAAAATATTATAGATGAAGAACTTTTTTCAGCAATAGATGCAATCAGCTTTAGCAACGACCACGATGACGGCAAGAGAGTTCATGACATAAAAAATGCTGACATCGTAATACTCGGACCTTCTCGTTCATCAAAAACTCCTTGTAGCATTTATATTGCACAAAGAGGCATAAAAGCTATAAACATACCCATTACTGGCTCAACTGATATTTTACCAATAGAAGATTTAAAAAAGCATAAGTGCGTGTTTGGTTTTCAAATTGACCCAGAAAGACTTCAAGCAGTAAGAAAAAACAGATTCTCACAAGATATAACACCAAGTTACTACGACATGACAAACATCCAATCTGAAGTTATAAATTGCAACAAGATATACTCTCAAGTTAACGCTTTTATAATAAATGTAACTGCACGATCTGTGGAAGAGATATGTTCTCAGATTTTAAATGTATATTATAAAGTTAACACTTTTTAAACAAGCAATTCTCGAAAAATCATCATCCTGTGAACCTGTTGAATTAAATTTTATTTCATTCCTCTTGACTTTAAGTATATTTAAATAATATTGATCCGAACAATTGTAAAAATGGCTAATTTAAAAGCATCGAAAAAAGATATAGTAAAATCTAAAAAAAATAGACAAGAGAATATTCCTTTTTTGTCTCGTGCAAGAAATGAAGTAAAAAAATTCCTAGCTTTATTAAGTAAAAATGAAACAAAGCTAGAAGATGCACAAACGCAACTTTCTCGTGTAAACTCTGCATGTTCAAAGGCCTCAAAAAAAGGTGTATATCATGCAAATAAAACATCAAGAATTGTTTCAAGACTTACACACAGAATGAAGAAACACTTTAACCAATACGCATCTTAAATAATTTATTATGCACCCTGAACAACTTAAAGTAGTTTTAATAATAATTTCTTTGTTGTTTTCTTGCTTTTCATCATTGCTTGAAGCTGCATTGTTTAGTCTCAACGAGTCTTTATTACACAGAAACAACTTAAAAGACCCTCGTGAACAAATAAGAATTTCTAAATTTACATCTTTAATAAAACACAAAGATGAAATTATTAATATGCTTTTGCTATATAATAATTTATTTAATATTTTAGCATCTTCCGTTATAACAATATTCTTAGTCGATGTTTTGTCTGTATTTGGGATTAGTGCTTCATTGATAGTTGCAATTTCAACTTTTTCAGTAACTTCTTTTATATATATATTTTGCGAAAGCTTGCCTAAAATGATAGGACACAGCAAGCCTTATGAAATATGTATGTACTTTGCAGGGATATTGCGTTTTACTTGGTCAATTTCTAGACCAATTTTAATGCTTGTAACACACATCAACAATTCTCTTATAAAACTCTTGAGAATAGACAGAGACCAAAGCCAATTTTCTTTCAAAGATGAGATTATAGGCACAACAGAGATGTACCACAAACAAGGTAAATTCACACGAACAGATAAAAAAATGTTGCAGGGTGTTTTAAACATGGAAAATGTTGAGATATCAGAAATAATGACTCACAGAAACGACATGTACGCAATTGACATGGACAACGACAACGACACAATAAAAAAATTAATAACAGAAACTACATTCAGCAGACTGCCTGTTTATCAAGACAAACCCGATAATATACTCGGAGTTATAAAGGTAAAAGATGTTTTGACCAAAATAATCGAAAACCCAGACAAGATAAAAGATATCAAAAATCTTATTAATGAAGTAATGAAAAAACCTGTATGCGTGCCTGATACAGTTGATATTAGTAAACAATTTAAGATATTTCAGAAAAATCGTCAACATTTTGCCTTTGTAATAGATGAATACGGAGGAGTGATGGGAATTGTAACTATAGAAGATATTTTAGAGGAAATCTTTGGAGAAATTGAGGACGAATCAGATATAGAAAAAAAACAAATTGAAAAAATAAACGACTCAGAATATCTAGTCTCTGGAGATCTTACCCTAAGAGATTTGTCCGATGCAATTGACATGAAAATTGAAATTGAAGATGTTGATACTGTCGCAGGTCTGATTATTGAAAAACTAGAAAGAATTCCAAAAAAAGGAGATGTTATAAACTTCGAAGAACTTGAGTTTAAAGTTCTAAATGTTGTAAAAAATAAGTTAGTCAGTGCCTCTTTAAAAATATTTTCCGATAACATCTAAGTCTCTCTATGTGGTATAATTTTTGTATTAATCTTGCATCCGCTATTTGTCTTTTTTTATACGCCGTAGATAAGTTTTCAAAAGAAATAACTTCTCTTCATTCACAAAAATTTTCAAATGCAATAAAAAAAGCCTGTTCAACAAATTTTACAGCCGCATTGTCAGGCTGTATTTTAACTGCAATAATTCAATCAAGCACTGCTGTTTCTTCAATGGCAGTGGGCTTAGTTGACGCTGGAGTTTTATCTTTAAGTAGTGCGTTGTCCGTTATGCTTGGAGCTGGCGTTGGAACAAGTAGTACCGCACTTTTGGCTTCTTTAAAAATAAACAATCTATCTACTATTTTAATAATTTCTGGATTTTTCTTAGGAATACATAAAAAACAGGCTAAATACGGACATATAATTTTTTATCTTGGACTGGTTTTAGTATCCTTAGAAGAAATAAGTTATGTCGTGTCTTATGTTCAAAAAGACCCACTATTTGTAAAACTTTTAACCCACGACTGGTCAACTTTTACAATGTTTTGGATTGCCGTTGTGGTGACAATCATATTGCAATCAAGTAGCCTAGTCACAAGCATTGTAGTCATGCTTGTGCATTCAAATACTATGGCAATTGACAACGCAGTGGTTGCAACAATGGGGGCATTTTCAGGCACAACCTTAACTGCATTTATAGTCTCGTTAAAGCTTTCAAAAAATGCCAGAAAAGCAGGCCTTGCAAATCTAGTAATCGTTTTAACTGTGAGTTTATTAATGCTCTTTTTTGTAAAATTCTTCACCACAATTGTGTATTTATTTGAAGACAAAGGCTTTGGAATTGCAATTTCAAATATTTTTGTACGACTTTTTGGTGCAACAATTGGAATATTCATCTTTAAAGCCTACACAAATCTTGGTGGCGTTGATTTTTTCAAAAAATTCTCAAAATTTAAACCAAGTTAGATTAAATTTCTTGACATCACTCTATAAACAGGCTATATTACTTATATAGTATTATAAAATATGTCACAAACTGGGTCAGGCAACAAACCGAAAAATACATTTTGGAACTTCTATCAAGCATTTGCAAACACCGAAAGTAGTGGAGGTGTAGGTTCTAATAAAGCCGATGGATTGGTTGTCTTAAATCAGTATGGATATCTTGGCAAATCTCAAATCGGAGAAGCACCTATGCAAGATACTTGGTCTGGTGGAGCTCGTGGTAAAGGTGAAATTTTATATAATGCCGATGCCAATGGTGCAGAATGGAGCAGAAATGATTTTTTAGGCGCCACTGCAGATAAAAAGGTTGCTTGGACACCATCTGCTCTTAAATTAATGGGCATCACAGTTGACCAGACAACTGGTAAAATCACTGCAATAGAAAAAGGTGCGGCACAAAGTTTGCTTGCTGCAAATCCAGACTTTGCAAATAAAAAAATCACTCAAACAGATGTTGAAAACATCACACAATCTCAAATTAAATGGTTTGAAGGCCAAAATATAACAAATTTTGTCGCAATACCTCCTAGTTTTGCAAATCTCACAACTTTCGATAAAGTTGGAATAGGATCATTTCCTCTACCAACAGACTACACAAAAATTTATGCCAATGGAATTTTCCCAGCAGGAACTCAGGCTTCTGGATTAACAATTAAATTTGAACAATACATACCACCTGCATACGCCAAAAAAGAGTATCTTGAATATGGAAATCCAAATTTAAGACCAGCTGCTCAAATGGTCGTAGTATACTCAGAAACAACAAGCGAAACAAAAGGCATTAGATTTGATAATGTTACAGTCCAAGATATTAAAGATAATAAATTTAACATAGATGAAATAAAGAGTAAATTTGACTTCACAACTCCAGCGTCAGAAATACCATCTACTGAGGTTAATTATCAAAAAAATCTTTTAAATATTGTAATGGCTGGAAGATTTAATGAAAATCCAGATCCACACACCAAGCTTCAAAGTGGTAGCACTTATGATGCTACTAATAATTACAATAATACTGCATTTGTTCCTAATTATAAACCAACACAAGAACAAGCACAAATAGCGGCACACTTTCAAGATTATGCTATTAGACAACTTCATTCAACATTCGCGAACTCAGATTCGGGAATGACTAACAAGAATGGATTAGACAATGTCTTTGACTATGTTGGTAAATCAATTCCAATAACAACATCAAAACCAGTTGCAGTAGACAAAGAAGGCAGTGAAAAATATCTAGGTGCACAAATTTACACTGGTACAGAAACCGATCCAAAAGTCGTAAAAGCTGATACAGAACCAACTCACTGGGTTACTTTGACTGAAGGTAACTACAAAAGCTATTCAGCAACAAACAAATCATACTATATGAAATATGATTTAGAAGTAACTGAATCAGGAATTATCGCTGGAATGCACATTTTAGGTCCGGGAAATGTTAAAACCCTTTTAGAAACAAACGGCGAAACAAATACTGATGATGGCAATAACAATATCTCAACTTATATGTTTAAATTCCGTGGATATGAC
>CAXNCX010000053.1:0-5605 GCA_964201065.1 Candidatus Deianiraeaceae bacterium
AAGATATTGCAAGAGGAATAAAAGTATTTAAAAAAGAGATTAACGATGACAGTTCTGATAAGTAAAGAATGTTATTAATTAAAATAGATTTCCTTAAAAGGATAATTAAAACTTTTTTTTATAACATTCGGCCACTCAATAAATGTTAGAAGGTGTTTTTCAGATATTTCTTCGATTTCGTTTAATATAAAATGATCTATTTTTTCTAATCTATGTAGGTCTAAATGAAACACAGGTTTTGTATTTGTAGTGTATTCATGGATTATTGCAAATGTAGGACTTGAGACATTATCCGTTGTTCCTATAATGTCCATGCAATGTCTAACAAAAGTTGTTTTTCCTGCACCCATATTGCCGTTGAGAAAAATAAATACAGGGTCTCCAACTTCTTTCAAAAAATTTTTAGCAATTTCGTTCAAGTTGCTGTCTCTTTTAATGATCATCTAAAAGCCTTTAAAGTTAAAAATAAATCTTGCAGTTATGTTGTTTTGAAGACCAGGTATGTTTAGGTCTGCCCTGCTTATTCTTACTCCGTATTCCATACATGTTAAGTCTTTTATAATTCCAATACTTGTTCGAATTAAACTTGGCTTACCTTCAGAATTAAATATTGTTGATTCTGTTGACATGTTGTACATTGCTGCTAGTTCAATTCTGTATCGCTCTGTGATATAGTGATTTGCAGTAAAATTTAAAAAATTCAACTCACGATTTACAAAAGAAGCATCGCGAGCCATTATTGTGTAGTTAATATTAATGTTTGACCTTTCGTTTGCCCAAGATGTTCCAATTCTACTTTCAAGTACATTAAAATTTTGTTGTGAAAATCTTTGTTGAGAATTTATAGAAAAATTGTCTATATTAAAATTGGCATAACTCAAATAGTCAGATCCCGATTTTCTGAAACCAGTGTACATTGGAAGATCTTGAGTTGATTCATCTGCTAATCTTTGCATTTTTCCAAATCCAAATTCAAAACCGTTTCCGTTTTTATTTTTAAATCTTGTTTCCAAGACAGCTATTGCATGTGTTCCTATGTCAACTATATCACGGCTTGCAAAACTGTTCATCGCAAACAAAGATGAGTAATTAACACGCGAGTCAAAACCATCTTCGTTTGTTATATGAGATAAATTAAAACTGCCTGTATTTCGTCTTAACATAATTTTAGGAGATAAAACAAGGCTTGACTCGGACTTAAATTCTTTTACAAAAGGATGCTCTGCTTCAAGACTAACAGTTGATAGCGTTCTGTTGAAATTATTTGTTCCAGCTTTTTGAGACAGTTGTGTATAAAATGGATTTTCCATCATATATCCATAATTTCCAAAAACAAATTCAGTTAAGTCCGATGGTGTAATAAATCTTGTGTTTGTTGTGTTATTAATTTGAGAACCTGGATTCACAACACCTTCATTGTAATTGCCGTACCTAGTATTGTACCAGTCTCCACGGATATTTGAGTTAAAAGCAAACAAGCTTCCTTTTTGTGTTGAAAATGGAAGCTTGTAAGATAGCTGTGTGGTGTATCTATCTCTTGAGAAGCCACTTTCTCTTTTGTCGCTTACAAAAGAGTTTTCAAAATTTAATCTACCTAATTTTTTAGGCATATCCAGTTTAATATCAGAGTTGAACATTCCATTTACTGGAGTCGTTTGTTTGTCTATGTACGACATAATTCCTTTAAACTGATTTACTTCAAGTTCAGAGTAAATCGTATCATTAACTTTTGAGAGAGAAATATTGTTTCTAACAAAATTTTTCATATCTAAAAAATAAATATACATAAAATTTGGGTCAGTAACGCCCATATAATTTGCACGAAGTGAGGTGTCTTTTGAAAGCCATAGTAAGCCATTAAAAGCACCATACCCTCTGTGTCCAAACATGTAGTTGCCATTAGAATCAAGTTCAGCTCTTCTTTCTGAGCTTATAAGTTTTGTTTCATCTGTAATTGCACCCTCTATTGTGTAAAAACTATTCTTGCCAAAATCGTTATCAATTAAATGTCTCCATGTTGTTCCTATAAAAGTTTCTCGCATTCTGCTGTTGTCTAAAATATTCATAGACGGATCGGAAAATTTTGTTTGATCTTTCGAAATACCAGGAATTTGACCATAAAGATTAATGCTTGTAACTAAATCTTTATTATTTGAAAATCTTTTATAATACGGGATCTCTATACCTTGTTGCCTTGTTCCCATAATCACAGGTCTTGGGATTAAAAAACCATTAGCCCCCCTGTCTTTGTCAAGCATGTTTGTTGGATATTTAAGATATGGCAATTTCAATATGGGCATGCCATAAATATTGAATTTTAAATTATGAAGCTTTGCCATTTCCTTTTCCTGATCTAGCTCAAGCCTTTCAACTTCTACATACCAAGGAAGCTTGTTGTAACGCTTTTTAACGATTTTTAAATCATATTTATTTCCAAAGTCATGTGTATTTTTTACAAAACATTCATTTAAAAATCCTTCTTTGTTCTCAATTAAAGGAAAACAAGCTGTTAGTATCGCGTTGTCCATGATTTTGAGTTTTCCACGAGACTCTAATTCATTGGCAAAAACCGTCATATTAGCATCTTCATCGTCTTCCGATTTGTTTATTTGTTGAAAAAACGCAAACCTAATAAACGCAAGTTCTTTTTGCATGTCATACAATATAGACCTTCCACGAAAAAGCTTTTCTTCATCAATTAATTTTATGTTTCCGTATCCTTTAAGGATTGTAAACTCTTTTTCTTTTGCATTTAAGATTGTTATGTTGTCGGCGGAAAGTTTTTTATTCTCATAATTCATGTCGACATTTCCGGACATAAAAATGTTACCAGAGCTGTCGAGTTGAAGAAAATCGTATTCCGCAGTTTTAGGGGTTGGGGTTTGTTTATTGTTTATTTCTGCTTTTTGAGGTGCTTTTTGAGGTACTTCTTGAGGTTTTGCAATAGCTATTAAGTTGCTAAAGATAAAAATATAAAAACAGGAAATAAATATTTTTAACATAAAGCAACTTAATTGATGGCAGTGTAATTATTTACTTACCACTGCTTTTTTAATTAAATCTTTTGCAAACGCTGCATTTTCAAAGCCTTTGACTTTTGCCCATTTGTTTTTTTCAAGATCTTTATAGTGAGTGAAAAAATATGCAATTTCCTCTCTTGTTATTTCTGGTAAGTCAGAGAGATCATTGATGTCTTTATATGAAATATGAATTTTCTCTGTTGGCACAGCGATTATCTTTTCATCTTGGCCGCTTTCATCTTCCATAATTAAAACTCCGATTGGTTTGCATTCAACAACACATCCAGATTGAAGTGGAAATTTAGTCAAAACCATTACATCAACAGGGTCTCCGTCATCAGACATTGTGTGTGGAATAAAACCATAATTACCAGGGTAGTGCATTGGAGTGTGTACGATTCTGTCAACAACAATTGTACCAACTTCTTTATCAAACTCATATTTTACAGGCATGCAGTTCATACTTACCTCAATAAGTACATTCACAACATTTGGGACATCTTTTCCAGAGGATAATTTATCAATAAACATAGTATTTCTATAACTTAACAATATATTTAAAGAAAAAACCTTTTTGTCAAGTGTGGGCTGTTTTTGAATAAATTTTTCAATCCCTTTTGTTTGTTTTTTAAAATGTTGTGATTATGGATTTAGGGAAAGTGGTTGAGATGAAGAGTTTTAATGAATACATACACGAAGTAGCAAAGGTAAAAGATCAAACTGAGTTTAGCGGAAGAACATTTTTGCAAAATTTTCTTACTGAATTTGCAAACCAAAGCAAAACAGGAGTCACTCATGAAAGAAAAAGAGACACAAAAGGTCGTCGTGGAGCACCTGATTTTTATTTTCATATTAATGATACTACAATTGGCTATTTAGAAAACAAAAAAATTGGTATAGATTTGGATGAATGGATGAAAGAAGAAAAAGAGCCATTTAAAAAAGATCGTCAATTTAGTAAATACAAAACCTTAACTGATAACTTAATTGCAACTGACTATTTACGCTGGATTTGGATTTACAAAGGTGAAGTTGTAAAAGAGGTAAGGCTTTGTGAAAAAACATTTTTAAATCAGAAAACAATTAAATTAAACGAACAAAATTGCAATGATTTAAAGGATTTAATAAACGATTTTCTATCTCAAAAACCGCAAGAAATTGTAAAAGCAAGGGATTTGGCAGAAAAGCTTTCAAAACCAACACGAACAATCAAGGAAGAGATTAACGATATAGTAACAGATAGCGAAAGCGATAAAACTTCAAGAATAATAGGCACTTATAAAGTTTTTAAGGCAGAAATATCTGAAAACATTACGCCAGAAGATTTTGCAGACGCATTTGCCCAAACTCTTACTTATAGTCTGTTTTTAACAAAAATTACATTAACATCCAGCGAAAAACTCACACTTTCAAACATTGCAAACTTAACGCCAAAATCTTTTGCCTTAATTAAGGATATTCTTGCGTTTATTAATGAAATTGAGGATTATCCACAGCTAAAACCTTATATTGAGAGGATTTTTCATATCATAAATCACACGAACGCCTTTGAGGTTGTAAGCGATTTGCAAAACAATAAAGACGAGTTTGAAGACGCATATATTCACTTCTATGAAAACTTCCTAACAGCATACGATAAAGAAAAACGGAAGGAACTTGGGGTTTGGTACACTCCAAAGCCAGTTGTGAGAAGCATTATCAACAACATTCATGAGATATTAAAAGAGGATTTTAATCTTGCGGATGGTCTTGCAGACGAATCTGTCAAATTA
The DNA here is from genome assembly GCA_964201065.1 of Candidatus Deianiraeaceae bacterium. Classification (GTDB taxonomy): domain Bacteria; phylum Pseudomonadota; class Alphaproteobacteria; order Rickettsiales; family Deianiraeaceae; genus CAXNCX01. The sequence goes on from CAXNCX010000053.1 coordinate 4,793, forward strand.
CTTGATTTTGCCTGCGGAACGGGAACATTTTTGTTTGAAGTTTACGATAAAATCCTATCAGAAATTTCAAAAACTTCACTAAAACGAGCTGGACTTATAAAGAATCATATTCTAAAAAACATCTTTGGTTTTGAGCTTTTAATTCCTGCGTATTGCGTCTCGCACCTAAAACTTTCGCAGCATCTAAAAGATGAAGGCTACACCCTTGAAAAAGATGACCGCATAAGAGTTTATTTCACAAACACACTTGAAAACCGCCACCCAGAAAGAGAGCAAAATTTAGTATTTAAAGATTTCTTCCCAGCTATTGCAAAAGAAGGCAAGGAAGCACAAGAAATAAAGGACGACAAATCAATTTTGGTAATAACAGGAAACCCGCCTTATAATGCAAAATCAAAAAATGTATTAGAGGGCGAGTTGCTTAAGTTTCACAAAGAAGGGTATAGATGCGATGACGAGACAAATTCAAAATCAATTCAAGATGACTACATTAAATTCATAGCATTTGCACATAAAAAAATTAACGATGCAGGAGCAGGCGTTGTTGGTGTTGTTGTTAATAATTCATTTTTAAGTGGTCTCACTCATCGCAAAATGAGAAATAAATTAATGAAAGATTTTGATAAAATTTATATCATAAACCTACACGGAGGGGGCGAAATTAAAGGCGTAAAAGACGAAAATGTTTTTGCAATCGAGCAAAATGTTTGCATAGCGATTTTTATTAAAAATGATAAAATAAAAAATAAGGGCGTGTTTCAAACCGATTTAATTGGCAAAAGGCTTGAAAAATTTAAAGCATTGCCAGAGCTT
>CAXNCX010000054.1:0-5580 GCA_964201065.1 Candidatus Deianiraeaceae bacterium
AATAACAGTCTTTACAACGAACTAGCAGAGCAAGAATTACTAGGTTTTCTTATATTAGACAATAACTATCTTGATCGCGTTATTGATGTTTTTAGTGAAAATTTTTTTTACTTTGAAGTCCATCAGCATATATTTGTCTCAATTAAAGAAATTATTTTACAAGCAAAAGGCATAGCAGATGTTAGAAGTATATATAAAAATATAAAAAATAAAAAAAACCTAGAAGAATACGGTAAAGAAGACTATCTTTCTCATTTAATTCAGGTTGCCAGCATATCTATTTCAAGCTTTAAGTCTACCGCAGAAGCTATTCAAGATTGTTTTTTAAAAAGAAAAAGCCTTGCCGTGATTCAAAAACTCCAAGAAACAGATGACATAAAAGAAGCGTTTATTTTTGCTGAAAAAGAATTGTTTAACCTACTCGAAAATACATCAAATAAAAAAACCATAATGCCAATTAACAATTTCACGGCACAACTGCAGGAAAGACTAAACAACATTAAAAATAACTCAGATGCCTACATTGGCTTGCCAACAGGGTTTAAAGATATGGACAGCTTTATGGACGGACTACATGAGTCTGATTTAATTATTCTTGCAGCAAGACCATCTATGGGTAAGACAGCACTCGCAGTGAATATATCTTATAATATCGCAAGATATATGCACGAAGTTAAAAAAAGCGACGGATCGGTTGGGTTTTTTTCTCTTGAGATGTCTGGTGAACAAATTGCAAGCAGACTTCTTAGCATGAACTCGTCTATAGATTCAAAAATTTTAAGAACTGGTAAAAATTCCAGTGGCCAAAAAATGGATGATAAAGAATATGCTAATATAATTGAAGCAATGTCAGAACTTTCAATGCTTCCAATTTATATTGACGACACATCAGGTATTGATATAGAAAGCGTTAAAATTCGTGCAAGACACATGAAAATTAGACACAATATACAACTTTTAGTAATAGATTACTTACAATTAATTCGTGCTGGAAGCAGAAAAAACGACGGAAGAGTACAGGAAATATCAGAAATTACACAATCTTTAAAAGCAATAGCAAAAGATTTAAACATACCTGTAATTGCACTTTCTCAGCTTTCTCGTGATGTTGAAAAAAGAGATGATAAAAAACCACAACTTGCCGACCTTAGAGAAAGTGGAAGTATTGAACAAGATGCAGACATAGTGATGTTTTTGTATCGTGAACATTATTATCATGAAAGAATGAAGCCAAGACTTGATGTGCTAGAAGAAGGTCAGGAATTTTCTGAAACCTACTATTTTGCAATAAGACAAGAGTTTGAATTTGCAGACGACAAACAAACTTCTGAAAGAGTTTTAGGACAGCTTGAAAAATATTACTCTTGGTGGAAAAAGGCAAAAGAGATTGAAAACCTAACAGAAGTAATAGTCGCAAAAAATCGTCATGGTGCAATTGGAACAATTCGACTTGGATTTGCAAAAGAACAAACAAAGTTTTACAACTTCTCTTCAAACGAGTATACAAAAGACAATAAAAATCTACTTAAAAACGAACAAACTCCAATAAACCCTTTAAATGAAGAGCTTGCAAAAGAACTTGAAAATATTTTTTAATTTTCCTTTATTTTTCATAAAAATCATGTTATAACTATTTATAAATAAAGTATTATAATAATGATTCAACCCGCAAGATTGCTTGAAAAAAGGTTTGGTGAGTTCTTTGATATAATGCCAGAAATTGGTGCATTTTATCTTAATACATTAAATCCAGTATACAAAGTAAGACTAAAATTTGAGGGTTTAAAAATAATATCAGAATACTACAACAAAGAATACGGCATAAACATCTCAATTAAAAAAATTCAAATACCAAACTGCTCCCTACATTATATGTGCTACGATGATGCAGTTATTGTTTACAGTCAATTACAAAACTTTATTGCAAAAAAAATATTTCAACTATCTCAAGAAGGTCAGACAAGAGCTTTACTAATTGATGTCAGAAATAAAGAAGGACTCACAAAGCATGTCATTCCAATAATACTACATAAAAATGCAACAGGAGTTGATGTTTTCTTTTTGGATAAATTTTTTACCGATCGTAGAGGAATTGCAGATATACACTCTGGCTCATGTTATGGACTGGACACCGTGTACCAACTTTCAAATGTTGTAGCATGGATGCATAAAGACACTATTCAGTATGATATGCACTCTTGCACTGTTTTGGGTTTAAAAATGGTAAAAAAACTCTTAAAAAATGACGGACAAGAGCTTAAAAAACTAATGAAAAGCTCAATACCAAGAACGGTTAAAAAAGACGATGGCAGTCTTTTATTTTACAATGAATTTCAAATGCCAGATTGCATTTTGGCAATGGCACAAACAAAAAAAATTGAATCACAACTAGCACAAGAACTACAATACAAACAAGAAATACTCTTTAACTACAACAAACCTTATTTATACGACGGACATTATCCAGTTAAAATTGCAGAAGTTCAGAATGTAAAAATTACAAACGGATACCTTGATGTACAAGGATATAAGTATGTTCAAAGAATTATAAATGAATGTCAGGGTGCATTAAGCAATGAAAATTAAACAAATTTAATCTTTCATTTTTAAACCTTTAAACAACACAGAAACGAAAATCATCAAAGCTGAACAACCTAAAAAGAAATATACATCAATATTAGGTTTGAAAAATTTAAAAAACCACGCATCTATTATATTACCTGAGAATATTGAAAAAAAGAAAAGACTTCCCATTGTACTTTTAATGTTTTCTGAGGATTTTCCAAAAAACAACTGCAATGCAGAGCCATAAACCATTACCTCGCCTGCGGCCATCAAGATATAAGATGGAATTTGCAAAGCAACAGTAATATTGAAGCCAAAAATTTTAATTAAAACCTCAACTACAGCAAGTAAAAATAAACTTAAGAAAGTCAATCCAAAACCAATCATAACTCTGTTTTTTAAATCAATTTTAAACACCGAATAAAGCTTTGAAAACAAAGGAATACAGAGCATTACAGCTATGGGATTTAAAGTTCCAATTTGAGCCGCCAAAAGCGTAAAACCCAAAAAAGACTGCTTCATTTTCATTCCTTGCGTAATAAAGGTAGAATATTGAGTTTCATAAACACAAAAATACAATGCCATAAGTCCTAAAGCCTTGAAAGATCTGGATATTTCTCCAAAAAGCTTTAAATATTCTTGACTATGCTTATTTTTCAAATACAGTCCGAGCCTTTTATATTGTGTCTGAAAAAACTTAAATTTCAGCACAACAATTACAAAATGAACAACATTCATACCTTTTTCAGGTTTGTTTATTTTGTAACTTTTTTTACCTGCTACAAAAAATAAAAATGCAAAAAACATCACAATCGAGGGTATTAAAAAGCTTAATTTATAACCATAATATTTGTAAATTAAAGGATGAAATGTGAATGAAAAAATACTACCTATGTTCACAAAAAGATAATAGAAATCTATGCAATTTTCTTGAGATTTTTTGTCCAAATTTCTAGTATTATCAGTCAAAAAAGATAAAACCACAGGCTTGAAAAGACCTGAAAAAGCAGCGAGAGTTAGTTGAACAACAACATGAGCCATCAAGCTATCAACAAAGTACATTCCAAAAAAACTTAAGGCATACCCTAGTGTTATAATTGCACCATATCTATATTTAGTAAAATATTCATCAATGAGGTAGCCACTGATTATTGGAAATAAATAGCAAAGTGCCAAAAAAGCATGAGTTAAAAAAGACGCATCCTGATCACTAACTTTAAATTTATCAATAAAAAATATAACAGCAATAGCTCTTAATGCATAAAAACTGTATCTTTCCAGCAAATCAACAACTAGTAAATATTTAACACTTTTAGGTATCATATAAAAAATAAGAACTTGTATGTTTTTGTTTTTTAGATTTAAAGTCAAGAAAATTTAAGAACCAACCACAACAGGATTGCTGTGATGACTAAAAATATCGTTTGAAAATCCCATTAAATCAGCGCTTGCTATTGTGTCTATGAAATTTGAAAAGTCTTTAACAATTTTTGTTCTCTTTGAAACCTCTAGCATTTTTTCTAAAATCTGCTTCAACTCATGTAAATACAAAACATCCTGTTCGGCATATCTTTTTTGCTCCATTGTAACATCGTCTTGCCCCCAGTTTGTTGATCTCTGTTCTTTTTTGAGTTCAATCCCAAGCATTTCGTTTACAAGATTTTTCAGACTGTGTTTATCTGTATATGTTCTTGCAAATTTTGATGCAATTTTTGTGCAGTAGATATTTTCTATTTTTGAAATTTGCAAATAGTGTTTGATAATTGCCACATCAAATCTTGCAAAATGAAAAATTTTTTCAATTTTTGGATCTGTGAGGTATTTTTTTAAATTTTTACACTCATAGTTGTAGTTTGAATTAGGAAAATGAATCAATGCAACATTTCCACTTTCATCGCATATTTGTATCATGCAAAGCCTGTCTCGTATATTATTTAAACCCATTGCCTCTGTGTCTATAGCCAAAGCACCGTGTAGCTGAAAATCATCAGGAATGTCGTTTTGAAAAAAAGATAATTTTTTATTTTGAAAGCTCATTTAAAAAATAATAAATGGTGGGTCCAATTGGACTTGAACCAATGACCCAAGCGTTATGAGCGCCTTGCTCTAACCAACTGAGCTATGGACCCGTTTATAAAAAAATACCACATTACAAAAATTAATAGTCAATAAAAATTGTAATTTATGGTGGGTTATTTTTGTTTAAACTGAGAAGTTTGTGAAATATTAGGGTTTTTTGAAATACTTATTTCGTGGATTGTGTTTTTTAATTCTTGTATTTCGTGTTTAAGTTTATAATCCATAATCTCTCTATGCAAAGACATAAAAGTCATTACAACGCCTGTAACAAATGCCAAAATAATACCAATATATCCAGCTATGTGTTTAAGTATATGATTTGAAGCCTTATCAGAACTTTTTTCAACCACTTTGTCTAAGTTTTCTTTGAAAGCTTGCTTAATATTATGTACTGTGTCTGTTTTTATGTCTTCACCTACTGTAGTTAGATTTTCTATCATTTTTGTTTCAATGTCTTTAGCGAAATCGTTTAACAAAAGAGAGAGTACATCTGTAAATTCTGATTTTATTTTACTAAAATCATCTTTTGAAATTGTCATACTTTCATCTATCTGACTCAACTCAGAAAGTATTCTTGCCTTCTCTTCGTCAGTCTTAAGAGTTTTTGTCTGCTGATTTTTATTTTTCATGTTTTATATTAACTTTAAATTTTCAGCTCTAATTCTACATGCTTCTTCGGATGCTTGAAAGTAAATTGATAATTTAAAAATAGTAATTTTTACAGAGTCATAATACTCATTCTTCACTTCTTTAAATCTAGTTCTAAACTCTTCAGTCGGCATTAACAACTCTGCGGCACTTTTATTTGCCTTAACCTCTTTTAAATCTGATGAATTAAGAGTCATGTTGCTTCTGTAGTCCAACTCTATTCCTCCGTCTTTGTCATCTCCGTTTAAAATATGACCTATTTCATGGGCAAGCGTAAATCTTTGTCTT
>CAXNCX010000055.1:0-5468 GCA_964201065.1 Candidatus Deianiraeaceae bacterium
CCCATTGCCAAAATTGCCGAGCGAATTCTATCACGAGATTCCGTGATTGCTTTATCTGCAAGACCCACAATCGTTAAGCCTGGATTACCATTAGACATATGGACTTCAATCTCAACATCGCGAACATCAAGCCCCAAGATGTTAATTGTTTTGATTTTTGAAAACATTTTCCATAAAATAACCTACAACCCTAGGTTGTGTTCTTTTTTGTAAAAAACAATTTTTTTTTGGTTTTGAAAGGGAAAAAGTTTTTAGTTTATAAATTCAAATCTTTTATAGAATAAATTTTATCAAGTTTCTGCAAATACTCTCTACTTTTATATACCTCATCGGCAACAAAAATACTATTTTTATACCCCTGTGGCATATTTAGTGCTTCAATCTCATCAATTGTAAATAAACCTACTGCTTTGTGTTCATTACTCAAAACTATGCTTTCATTGGAATTTTCTTTAATTGTACATAGATATGTTATTATTACTACCTTTGTTGTATTTAAAATATTATAAACCCAGCTGTCAAGAATAGCATTAACAGATACATCTAGACTTAACTCTTCCTTTATCTCTCTTTTTAAAGTTTCTTGAATTGTCTCATTTTCTTCTAATTTTCCACCTGGTAACTCCCATTCGTCTCTCTCGTTTTTTAACAAAACAACTTTATTACCATAAAAAACAACGCCCTTAACAGACACTGGATATTTTTTTGAAAGGCAATCACAAGGTATGCCTAGAAAATTAAATAATTTATATACTATATTTTTCATATTAATTTCTTGATTTTCAAAAACAATTTTTTTTTGGTTTTGAATTAGGATAAGTTTTTCAATGTTTGATAATTCAAATCTTTTATAGAATAAATTTTATCAAGTTTTTGTAAATACTCTCTACTTTTATATACCTCATCGGCAACAAAAATATATGTGCCGTGTTTTACAATTGTTTTTGCCTTTTCTTCATTCAAATCAAGACCTAGTGTGATTTGTATCATGACATCTACTTTACTTGTAATTGCAGTTTTTATAAACTGCTTATATCTTTCTCTTAAAGTTCTTTTTGCTCCGATGCCAAAAGTTCTACCTTCTATTTCAAAAAAACAGTCAAACTCTGTACTTTTATCAGCTTTATCATGGACTTTGATAATATTTTTAACTCCAGCCTTACTTAAAACTGAGAGTATTCTATTTTCATAATTTAAACCAGAATCAGATTTTATAGACTGGTCTATACTCTCTGAAAACATAAGCATAAAAATTTGATTGGGTTCCAAACCTTGTTTTTTAAATTTTATAGCTAGATTAGAAAGATTTTTAATAAAATTAACAGCATTTTCTGACATAAAATTTACCTCTTGTTTCTCTATTTTATCAAAAAATAACAATGATAACAAAGCCCCACTAACTCTTGTAGTATAAGGCTTAATAACAGAAATTTTATCATACGCTAATGACAAAGGATTAAGATCTGACAACATTTCAAGATCTGTACTTTCTGTTATTTTAGCTTCTTCTAATAAAAGACTTTTAATTTGACAAAGCTTGACACTGAACAAAAATAATTCAATATCAGAGCTGTTCTTAAATCTCAGAATTATGTCTTCAATTTGTTCGGCTTTGTTGTTGTTTTTTTTAAATAATTCACGAATATTATTTGTAAACAGATCAACATCATGGCTAAATAAATTGTACCCTTCTGTAATTTTTAGAATATGTCCGTTAGACGGTGCTATTCTTGATATATGTTTTAAAAAAAAATAAAACTGTAAATTTATGTCTACTTTTTGCTTAGATACCTGCAATTTTTCTATTTTCATAAATATAATTAAATAATGTGAGTTCTTTAAAACCAGAGCTCAACCTTGGCTTTCCAATCGCAACTTCAACCTGCTCTGCAATCGCCTTTATAACAGGAACAGATACAGAATTTCCAAATTGTTTGTAAGCTTGATTGTTACTCACAGGAATACAAAAATTATCAGGAAAGCCCTGTAATCTTGCTGCCTCTCTGGGTGTTAGTTTTCTTGGATTTTTGTCCTTCTGTTCAATTAGTATTTCAGACCCATCTTTGTAATATCTTGCCGATATTGTGCTTGTATAATTCGAGTTATGGTTAAAAAGTGAATATCCAAAACCATTTCCTTTTCGTGTATGTTCTTGTTTTCTTCTTTGATGCCCTGCCCAAAGTTTGTCAGAAATTGTATACTTTACATCCACATCCTCTTCTAATATTCTTCCAAGTTGAGTTCTGATGCCTGTAGAATTAGGAAATTTAAAATCCAAACCCTCTAAAAATGCCACAATGTATATTCTTTCTCTGTTTTGTGGCACTCCGAAATCTTTTGCATTAAGAACCTCTGCTTTAACGCTATAACCTAAATCTTGCAAAGTGTTTAAAATAACTTGATATGTTTTGCCTTTGTCGTGTGTTTTGAGTGCTTTTACATTTTCTAAGAAAATAATCCTAGGTTTGTGATATTTAGCAATTCGTATTATTTCAAAAAACAAAGTTCCTCTTGTGTCTTCAAAACCTTTTTTAAGCCCAGCGTTAGAAAATGCCTGACAAGGAAACCCCGCAAGTAAAATATCAAAATTTGGTATATCTTTTTCATTAATTTGAGTAATATCACCTGCGGGTTTATGACCAAAATTTGCCTCGTAGGTCATTTGAGCGTATTTATCCCACTCGGATGAAAACACACATTCACCAAAAAAATCCTGAAATCCAAGTCTAATGCCACCAATTCCAGCAAAAAGGTCTATAAACTTTAATTCCTTAGGGTTCATAATACAACAACAATCACTCATAAATAAAACAATTTTTATACTTTGCAACTCTTGATTGGCATTTGATCTCGTGAGCGTTGTAATATTTTCAATCGTAAATAAAAAATGTTTATGTTTATGGTGCTAAAACAATCTAACACTTATTTTATAAAATTATCATTTGTTAAAATAATAATTTGACAAAACTGGATTTTGATTTTATGGTTTTTTGTTAACTTTTTTTAAGTGAAAAAAGCTTATTTTTCTACTCCGATTTACTACGTAAACGGATCTCCTCATATTGGTCATTTTTATACTTCGCTTGTCACAGATGTACTAGCTCGCATTCATGTAATGATGGGTTTTGATGTTAAGCTACTAACAGGAACTGATGAACATGGTTTAAAAGTTCAAAGAAAAGCTGAAAATCTTAATAAAAGACCAATAGAGCTTTGCGATGAAAATTCTAAGTCTTTTCAAGACTTAATATCGTTTGCAAGTCTTTGTTTTTCATATGAAAAGTTCGATGCTAACGAAAACTTTTATCAAATAAATCAAGATAGTTTTTTTGAAGAAAAATCATTTATCAGAACCACTCAAATGAAACATAAAAATTTCGTCAGAGATATATGGATAAAGCTCCTTAAAAACAACTGGATATACAAAGGTAAGTATAAAGGTTGGTATTGCGTAGCGGAAGAAGCATATTTTGAGGAAAAAGAATTAATTGATGGAAAAACCCCCACGGGATATGATGTTGAATGGAGAGAGGAAGAAGTTTATTTTTTTAAACTTTCAAAATTCCAAAAAATCCTATTTGATTTATTCAGTAACAATGATTTTATTTCGCCAAATTCTGTAAAACAAGAAATTTTATCATTTATCAAAGGTGGAAAAGAATTTCATGAAGGATACCTAAAAGACTTAGCAATTTCAAGAGAAAAAGCAAATGGATTTTTTTGGGGAATTGATGTTCCAAATGACGACAATCATGTAATTTATGTGTGGCTTGATGCACTATTTAATTACATTTCTGCACTGGATGAAAAGGAATATAAAACATTTTTTTGCAAAAATGAAAACAGTATTGGAATTACACACATCGTTGGTAAAGATATTACACGCTTTCATACAATATTTTGGTTTGCGTTTTTACTTGGTTTAAAATACACAGAAACTGAAATTGAAAACAATACCCAGATAGATATAAATATTTTACCAAACAAAGTATTTGGACACGGCTGGTGGATTGCAAATAATCAAAAAATTTCTAAAACCTTTGGAAATATCATAAACCCTTATGAAGAAATAGCCTACTTGCAAGACAAAAATATTGAGCTTGAAACAGCAAAAGACTACTTTAAATTTTCACTTCTTTACATGATTCCTCTTGGAAATGACGGAAATTACTCAAGAGAGGCAATGCAAGATGCAATAAATTCTCAAGTTGTAAATAATGTTGGAAATTTGTATATTAGAAGTATTAAAATATTGCAAAAAAAACTAGGAGACAGTGAATATTGCATAATAAACGGCGATTTAAAGTTTTTTAAAGCTCATTTTAATTCAGAATTGACATCCGAAATTGAAAACTTAATCAAAGATTTTAAAATTAAGGAAATTATAGACAAAACACTTATAATTAGCAACAAATTCAACGCTTATATTGCAGAAAAAGAGCCATGGAAATTAACAGATTTAAACGAGATATGTAGCATTTTATTGGTCGTGCTTGAAGGTGTTAAAAGCATTTGTATTTTACTTCGTCCATTTCTTCCTTACACCATGGATAGTCTACTTTCTCAGCTTAATGTGCACATCTCTAAAAGAAATTTCGAAGATGTGAATAAGTTATTTTTAAATATTAATGATTTAAAAAATGCAAAAGTAGAAATTCTGACTCCTAAGCTAGTTTAGGAAGTATGCTTAATTTTATTGAATTTTGTGGTTTTGTTGAAAACTTAAATTACAATTTTTAACAAACCAACCGGCACTGCCTAAAAATAAAAACGGATGGAATATAAAAAAATCACAAATTAATCAAAAATATTATCCATTTTTGTTTTTATTACCTTTTTTAATTCATTTTTTGGGTTAGGTAAATTTTCATCTGAGTCGGAATTTTTTATTTCAATATCATCTCGATCATATTTTAAATTATAAAGAGGTGTTTCTGGTTTCCTTTTGTTTAGTAACCCATCGTTTAAAAAATCATTTTCAATATCTGTGATAAGAGCAATATTTCCTTCATATCCATGCTTTAAAAAATCATTTCTCATACTTTCCATAAATATCTTCTCTGAGTCATAATTTTTGTCTATCTTCTTAGTTTTATCCTCAACATCTACCAAAGTCGGTATAAACTTTTTTGACTTTCTTTTGTCTGATAATGATTTTTCTGGCTGTGTTTGTTTTGACAATCCAGAGTTTAAAAAGCTATTTTGCATGTCTTGCACCAAGCTCTCTTCGAATTTTTTTTGTATACACTCAAGACTGCCTTGTTTTTTAGAGTTTTCATTTTTTTTAGTACTTGAATCAACATTTATATCCTCATTAAAACAAAAAGTTTCTTCTAAATATTTACTAAGATCTTCATGGCTGTGTTGTTTTTGAATCTTTTTTAGTTTTTCATTTTTTACATCTTCTATTCTTTTTTCGATATATTCTTCTATTTTGTTAAAAACATTTGCTTCATTTTTTGTCAGTT
>CAXNCX010000056.1:0-5464 GCA_964201065.1 Candidatus Deianiraeaceae bacterium
CAACAACGCTGCACAAGTTTGGAATCATGATTTTTTTTGGGCTTCAATGCAAGAGGCAACAAACGAGCCACTAATTCCTGAGGATATTAAACTAGAAATTGAAAAAGCTTTCGGTAGTATTGATGATTTTAGAGAGAAATTCAAAACAACTGCCTTAAAACACTTTGGCTCTGGTTGGGCGTGGCTTGTTTTTGATAAAACAGAAAATATTTTAAAAATCATCTCCACTTCAAATGCAGACACTCCCTTGACTGATAGTAATTTAAAGCCACTTTTAACAATTGACGTTTGGGAACATTCTTATTATGTTGATTATCAAAACAAGAGAGCAGAATATCTTGAAGGTTTAGTTAAATATTTGTTAAATTTTGAATTTGCAAGCGAAAATTTAAAGAAAGAATGGTGATTTTAATATCGCTGTATGGCGTTATTAATCTTTTTAAAACTCACATCTTGGCTTACTCTGAAGCGTAATTTAATAAAAACTAAAAAAAGAATTAATAAGCCTCTTGAATTTTAGATTAATTACTGCATTCTAACTATGTATTGTTTTGTAAATGTCTAAGAATATAGGAAAAATCATATCTGCGTTCTCTGTTGTGGTTGATGCAAAGTTTGATATTGATAGTGTGCCTTCAATAAATAACGCACTAGAATGTTACATTGGTGATAGAAAAGTTGTTTTTGAAGTTGCTCAACAACTAGGAAATGGAGTTGTCAGATGTATATCTATGAGTGCTACAGAAGGTATTTCAAGAGGAATTGACATTGTTGACACGGGTAAGCCTATATCTGTTCCAGTTGGAAAAGCGACACTTGGTAGAATAATGAATGTAACTGGTGATTTTATTGACGGAAAACCCGCTCCATCAGACATGAGAAGAGACTCTATACATAAAAATCCGCCAGAGTTTAAAGACTTTGCTACCAAAACAGAAATTTTATTTACAGGTATAAAAGTTGTTGACCTCTTTGCACCATTTATTAAAGGTGGTAAAATTGGACTGTTTGGTGGAGCTGGTGTTGGAAAAACTGTTCTTATTACAGAGTTAATAAATAATGTTGCAAAAATGTACGGAGGATGTTCTGTTTTTGCAGGAGTAGGTGAAAGATCTCGTGAAGGAAACGATCTTTATCATGAAATGATTTCTTCAAATCTTATTGATCTTGTAAATCCTGAAAATTCAAAAGTTGCGATGGTTTATGGCCAAATGAATGAGGTACCCGGTGCTAGAGCAAGAGTCGCCTTATCTGCCTTAACTATGGCTGAATATTTTAGAGATGTTGAGAATAAAGATATTTTATTTTTTGTGGATAATTTGTTCAGATTTACGCAAGCTGGTGCTGAAGTTTCAGCTTTGCTTGGAAGAATTCCATCTGCGGTTGGCTATCAATCAACTCTAGCGTACGATTTAGGAGTTTTACAAGAAAGAATTGCTTCTACAAAAAAAGGTTCAATTACTTCAATTCAAGCAATTTATGTGCCTGCCGATGACTTAACAGACCCCGCACCTGCAGCGGCGTTTAGTCATTTAGATGCTACCGTTGTTTTATCAAGAAAGATAATTGAACTTGGAATATATCCAGCAGTTGACCCACTTGAGTCTACATCAAAAGCATTAAGCCCAGATATTGTAGGAGAAAGACATTACAGAGTCGCTACAAAAATTCAACAAATGATCCAAACTTACAAAACACTTCAAGATATCATAGCAATTCTTGGAATTGATGAACTCTCTGAAGAAGACAAGCTCACTGTTGCAAGAGCTAGAAAGTTACAGAGATTTTTAAGTCAACCTTTCTTCACAGCTGAGGTATTTACAAATAATCCGGGAAAATTTGTTGAAATTGATACAATTTTGCGTGACTTTGAAGATGTATGTGAGGGTAACTACGATGACATTCCAGAACAGGCGTTTTTTATGGCTGGTGGAATTGAAGATGTAAAGAAGAATTACGAAAAAATTAAAAATTCATAATTTTAGCTTTAGCTTGTGATAGATTTGGTTTGTGTAATTTTATATTCTGTTTGGCTTGGCAATCTAATTACTACACTATATCATCGTATTCCAAATGAAATTCCAATTGGACCAAAACACAAGCCTTTTTGTTCAAATTGTCAAAAACCAATAAAATTTCACCACTATTTACCACTTATATACTACATATTCTCAGATAGACACTGTAAACATTGTAAAATCAAAATTCCATCTGTTTATTTTAAAATGGAACTTACAACAGCTTTTGTTTTGATTTTATATTATTTCTTAGTAGGATTCGGCAATAACACTTTTGTCGGTGGCTCTATTTTAATAACAGCCTCTTCATTGTTATTTTTTGTGATTTTAAGTTATAAAAAAATCCACAAAGATTTAATTTGGATTTTTATTTTATCAGGTCTTGTATATCGTGCTTATGGTCTTCATGATATTATAGAGAATGTTATTATGGGTGTTTTGTTTTCTTATTGGATTGCAAAAATTATTGACGCAGTCTCAATGAAGGTTCGTCATCAGCCAGTTGAAATGGATGCATTTAGAATTATCGCACTTTCGGGTGTTGCAATGGAAGTAGCATACACTTTTATTATTTTAATTTTTGTGTTTATTGTCAGCTTTATAGCAGCAAAATTCCCTAAATTTGTATATGCTTTTTCAAAAAAATCAGTTGCGATTGTGCCAGTTGTTGTATATTTAATAATGTTTTTTCCAAGTAGAGAGAAAATAAAAGTTCATATAATAACAAAACCTTTTCTTTCTATTGAAAAAGAGAGCGTTGATAATATAAAAAAATTCTTACCTAGTTTACCAAAATAAACTGTAATCAGCAACACGATAACGCCAAAACCCCTTTTTATTTGAAGTGCTTATTCCAGTCAATTCCATTTCTTGCTGCAACTTCTTCAGTGGTATAGGTCTTTTTTGTACCCTTTTCAAATTCTTCTAAAACTTTTAATACGTGTTGTTTGTCTTTTAAATCTTCTAAATAAGTTTTTAATGCTTTTTTAACAAATTTTGTTAGTTATTTTTCTCATCAACCCAGCCATTTTCATAAAAATGTTTGAGATATTTATCATTGTATGTAAAAGCCCAAAAAAAACGTAAGAACAATCCAACCCCTATTGGAATTAAAATATCCGATATAACCATTAAGACAGTATATTTAAAATCTCCTCTAAACAATGGTATAAATGTACCAAAAAATAGAGTTGTAAAAGAAAACCCTTCAGGAATTTCTTTTTTATATCCGTTTGTTTGATTTATAATTGTTTTCATATTAAATTTTTCTCTTAAAACCAAACCAAACAAACCCCCCTACTGACAAGCCTCGCATTCTTCAGTTCCAACATCTGCACGGGCAGAGGTTTTTGTTCTTAAGTAATACAAAGATTTGATTCCAGATTTCCACGCTTGATAATGAATTTTATGCAACTGTTTCTTTTCAACATCAGGCTTGATAAAAATATTTAACGACTGAGCTTGATCGATATATTTTGTTCTGTGAGCTGCTAGTTCAATTAGTGTCATTTGATCAATTTCAAAAGATGTTTTGAAAACATTTCTTACCTCCTCTGGAAGATAAGTTAATTGCTGAATTGAACCTTGATTTTGACGAATACTTGACATAACAAGTGCGGTGTCATTACCACTTTCTTCAAAATACTTCATTAAGTATTTATTTTTTACAGTAAAAGAACCTGTTAAGGTGTCTTGAACATACATATTAGCGTTATAAGGCTCAATTCCGGGGCTTGTTTCTCCACAAATAATTGATATACTTGCCGTTGGAGCAATCGCCATACAATGAGAAAAACGATGCTTGATTTCCTTGTTTTGCCCTGATTTTTCAACATATTCTTGCCAATCTGGACATGCACCTTTTTCTTGACCAAGTTTTTTATTTGCCCTATCGCATTCATCATGAAGATGTTTGAAAATTTGATGATTTATTGTTTCTGATTTTTCAAATTCAATCATATTTTTTTGACAATAGCTATGATAACCCATAACACCAAGACCCACGCTTCTTGACATCATGCTAGAAAACTTTGCTTTAGACATTGAATCTGGTGCTTTTTTAATAAAATCTTCTAAAACATTATCCAAAAACCTCATTATATCTTCAATAAACTGAGGATTATCTTTCCACTCATCGTAATATTCTAAGTTCACAGAAGAAAGACAACATACAGCAGTTCTTTCTTTGCTTGTTGGAAGGGTTATTTCTGAACAAAGATTTGAAGTAGCAACTTTTAAATCTAAATAATCATGATGAATCGGAAGATGTTTGTTTACATTATCAATGTATAAAATGTATGGCTCACCCGTTTCCATTCTTGTGGTCAAAATTCTCGTCCAAAGAGACATTGCAGAAATTGATTTAACAACTTTTCCAGTTTTTGGAGAAATTAAATCATATTCTTCATTGTTTTTTAAGGCGTGCATAAATTTATCATCTATCACAACTGCATTGTTGATATTTTGACTTTTTCTGTTTATGTTTCCTCCGTAGTGAGTTGTTGGTTTTCTAATTTCTAAAAATTCTTCAATTTCTGGATGCCAAATTGGCAGATAAACCGCCGCACTTCCGCGTCTTAAACTTCCTTGTGAAATTGCAAGAGTAAGTGAATCTTGTACTTTTATAAACGGTATTACGCCACTTGAACGACCTCTGTCTGAAACAGAATCATGAAGACTTCTTACCTTGCCCCAGTAAGTTCCAATTCCTCCACCACTTGATGCTAAAAAAACATTTTCATGCCAAATGTCTGCAATGTCTTGTAAATCATCCTGAACTTCATTTAAAAAACATGATATTGGCAAGCCTCTGTCTGTTCCACCGTTGCTAATCACAGGTGTTGCTGGCATAAACCAAAGATTTGAAATATAGTGATATAATCGGTTTGCGTGTTCTTGGTTATCTGCATAATAATTAGCAACTCTAATGAATAAATTTTGAGGACTTTTGTCTTGAGGCGAAAGATACCTATCGCTTAAAACAGCCTTACCAAAAGGAGTTAGTAAATTATCTTTGCTATAATCAACCATAATAAAACTGAAACTAATGAATAAATTTCTTGAAACCTTTTTTCAAAAAAGCAAGATAATAAGATGAAAAAAAAATGAAAAATATCTTGACATCCATCTAAAATAGAAAATACGGCGATTAAAATAAATTTAAAAAATCATCGTTTATTATGTGATATTTTTTTTCTAATTTAACGAGAATTTTTGTACATATTGTTTGTCTTCTTTTCTTAATTAATTCGTTGTCATGATTAACAACATAATTGTCTAAAAAATCATTTACAATATCAATATTTACAACGCAATCATTGTCATCACACATTTCAATTAAAACTTTTTCAATATCATCTAAGTCTTGCAAGCTAATTTCATCAAAAACCTTAGACGGTATCATGCCAAAAATTCTCTTATAAATTTTTATAAAATTTACCACATGT
>CAXNCX010000057.1:0-5395 GCA_964201065.1 Candidatus Deianiraeaceae bacterium
TTATATGCAGGAGTGTATTTTGCATTTCTTTCAATTTCCGTGTACATTTCTTCAATCAATTTTTGACGGATGTTGGGATAATTTTCAGGATCTTGTTTTTCAAGACCAAAATTTTCAAATACAATATTCAGCTTGCCCCCGTTGTTTGCAATGAGACTAGCCCATCTGGTTAGGTTGAAAAGGTATATTGGTGGTATTGTTTCAACGTCGTATCTGTTTTTGATGTCTTTATTTATCCAAACAGATGTGGCGTTTAAGCTTTTCTGTGCGGTTTCCATGTAATAA
The DNA here is from genome assembly GCA_964201065.1 of Candidatus Deianiraeaceae bacterium. Classification (GTDB taxonomy): domain Bacteria; phylum Pseudomonadota; class Alphaproteobacteria; order Rickettsiales; family Deianiraeaceae; genus CAXNCX01. The sequence continues at coordinate 286 of CAXNCX010000057.1, forward strand.
TATTATAAATTATGGATAATTATATTAAATATTTTTGTTGTGTCAAGAAGTGATTGCGGGAAAGTTAAATTAATTCCCCTTGCATTGAGTTTGAAATAGATATAAATTACATGGTAATTACTAAATTATGATTGACAAATACTTTATAAGTATGAGTTTTTTATAAATATTAACGCAACTTAATAAGTGTATAATATAATTTAAAAAATTTCTATGAAAAAGATTTTGGCAAGTCTACTTGGCAGTGCAACTGAATGGTACGACTACACCCTATATTCATGTTTAATTAATATAATTGGAAAATTATTCTTCCCAAACGCTGCAAATGACCCATATTTATCAAACATAATGGCATTTGGCGTATTTGCTTCTGGATTTTTAGTAAGACCTTTTGGCGGCTTTTTGTTTGGCTATATTGCAGATCGATATAGCAGAAAATCAGCAATGAAAATTGCAATTTTAATAGTCTCCCTGCCAACAGTTTTAATAGGGCTTCTTCCTACATATCAAACAGTCGGAATAATTGCTCCGATATTGCTAACTTTAATGAGACTTTTACAGGGAATTTCTCTAGGCGGTGAGTTTGCATCCACAACTTCTTATTTATACGAAACAACAGAAAAAAATGGGAAACGATGTTTTATGCTCTCATACAGTCTTTTAGGGCTTGCAATTGGAATATTCTTAGGTTTTTCAACATCACTTATACTAGAAACAACACTAACAAGCGATCAAATAATGTCTTACGGATGGAGGATTCCTTTTTTATGTGCATTTTTAATAGGCTTATTTGGATTTTATCTCAGAAATAAATTAGAAGATGTGAAGATAGACGAAAAAGCTGCAAAAAAACTATACAAGAAAAATCATTCTGTTTTTGGCGATATTTTTATCAACTTTAAAACAAATCTATTTGTAGGAATTGCCACATATATTAATCTAACAGTGACATTTTATACGGTCTGTGTGTTTTTAAAAACAGCAATGATAACAACCCTAAATTATCCTGTAAACATAGCTACAAAATTTAGCATGATAGTAAACTTCAGTTATATGATTTCTATTATGTTCATTGGATATTGTAACGATATATTTGGACCTAGAAAAATGGCTATCTTTTCATCAATCACTGTTGCAACTTTAATTTACCCTTTAATTCGATTAATCGAACTTCAACAACACAGCATGTTATGTTTTATCGCACTAGGACTTCTGGTATCTTTATCTCAAGGTTCCGTACCAATAATTTTAGCAAGTCTTTTTCCAAAAGAAGTACGATCCAGTGGAATTGCATATAGCCAAAACATACCAGTTTTACTGGGTGGTTGCATGCCTGTGATATGTTCATTTTTAATCAAAAACACAGGAAGTCTTGTTTCAATTTCATTTTGCATAATCTTGAGCTCAATTTGTGCATTAATCGGTGCATTGTTTTACACCAAAAAAAGGATTTTTGATTGAGTGGTAGAAAGGTTTAATTTAAAAATATATGAATAAAATTTATAAATCTGAAATTGAAGGAATGCAAGATTTTTGGCAAGAACTTGGAATGTTGCCAGATTATTCTTGTAACACAGATGGTAAAATAAATGGGATATTGTTTGAAATGAAACTAGAAATTAAATCATATTCCGAAGTAGAAAAACAGATTAAAAGATACATCAGATCATACAATGCAATAGCAACAAATATACCGTCAAAAGCTGTTGCACTTGATATAAATCAAAGAAAATATAACTTATACAACATTTCAACAAACAAAGATGGTGCTACATCGTTGCAAAAAATAAAAGAAGATTGTTGGGTAAGTGCGAATGACTTTAAAGACCTAATCAATTCAACATTAAATCAATATTCAAGAGGCTGGATATGTGAAGATAGCATTGTTGCTTATAATAACGAATATTGTAAAAAACATACTAAAGCCTCAAAAGAAAAGGTGAAAATGGAGTTCATCAATCCACAGGAATTATACATATATCATTTTGATTGGGATGCTCAATTATCAATAGAAATGACCGACAGAGAAAACGACAATTGGCTAACTTTTAACATGAACATGTTAGGGTGTTTTTTGTTAAAAAAGGAGCTTGGAGCATATTTTACACCAGATCAATATGTTAAAATTTCAACAACCTATCTTAAAGAATGTATTGAAAAAATTAAACAAAACGGTTTTGATTATTTAATAATTGATACCTGTGCAGGTACAGGTAATTTGCAGAAATTCTTTGAAACAGAATGGCTTGAACGCACTGTTTTAAATACCATTGATTATACAGAATGGACTACTTTAAAAGGGCTTTACGATGGCAGAATCAGAATGATAATTCCTCACACAAGCAAACATAGAAATGAAAAAGGACTTCTGTTAGACGGCGATGCACTAAGTATAGAATTTAATGATTATTTGTCAGACTGGCTAGAAAAAAATATTGATAGAAATAAATGCAAAATTATAATGATAGAAAATCCCCCATTTGGCGAACCTCAAGGAAATGCAAGTAAGGGGCAGAAAACTTTTTCTGTAAAAGATATATATATATAAGGAAATGGCTAAACATAAATTTAATGGCAAAAATGCCAATAGAGACTTGGCAAATATGTTTATATGGAAAGCATTTAACTTAATAAAAACAGATTATTATATTTTATACAGCCCTATAAAATACTGGAAATCACAGCATATTGTAGACAAAACTTTTATAAAAGGTCATTGTTGCAATAGAGAAAATTTTAATGCAACAGAAGGATGTATAACTTTAATATATTGGGAAAATAAAGATAAAATAGACACCTCTATAAAATTAACAAACGATTTTCAACAACATACTACTATTGTTAAGCAATTTAAAAACCCAGCAGAATTGTTAGAAGATTCGAATGACAAGCCTTTGGCTTATTTATTTAATTTAAGCAATATACCAAAATCAGACAACGGCAAATTAATCAACAATATTGAAGCATACACCACTTATTGTAAAACTCAAAAAGCATATAAATTGGGCATGGATAATATTTTACAACAATTGCCGTTATGGGTTGCAAATTGTTATGAACACAAAAACTACACAGAAATTGAAGTAATTATGAAGTCTGCGGATGGTGGAAAAAAATATCAACAAGATAGAGAATTTTTACAAAAATGCTTTATATGGTCTTGTTTAACCAACTACAGCATTTGCGTGAGCAATGATTATGTAATAAACCAGTTGTGTTTATATCAGGACACAAGTGCGGACAAGATATTAAAAACAATTATATTAGACAATGCGGATAAGGAATTGTTGTCATATTGGAATAAACTGCTCTTAAAAGTAAAACAAAAAACAGAATATAAGTCAAATTATAAATACAACTTAAGACAAATAGAAAAAGACATAAACATCGATGTTCCCTCTGGCAGAACTGACAAAACTGGAAAAATGAAGATGGTAAAAAAATATAATAACAGTGGAGATATTGATGATTTAATAAAACAACTTAAAAAAGAGCTTGATATATATCATGAGAATTACATTGAAAAAAAACTATTTGAGTACGAATTGCTTAAATAATAAAAATACTTTTTTTAAACCTCTGGCAATGCATCAGTTTCTGTGTTTGAATCTGGGTCAGAGGTGTCAACAGGTTTTTCAGCCGCCTTACCTGCGTCTTTAGGAGGTCTTCTTTTGATAATTGGCTCTTGAATTGGCAATGTGTCAAATGGCAACAATCTTTTTGTAAAAAATGGATCTTTATAGTAAAAAATCTTCTTTGTTTTAATAGGTGGAGATGCCTCTATCATAACTATTTGTTCATCACGAGGAAGACCAATAACTTCTTGTGGCATGAGTAATGCTCTTGACTGCTGAGAAACACTAATGCTAGTGCTACCCGGATTTGGATTAAAGTATTTTGCTCTTGAGCCAGATGTTGCTTCAACTGTCTGAGTACCAATAAGCTCTGAAATTAATTTGGCAGTTTCTACATTATTCGCCGCATAAGTAATTCTGTAGGTGGAGTTTGATAAAAATGAGTTCATTCCTGTGTCTTCGTATGTTCCTTTTAGCTGTTGAGTATCTTGAACAATCAAGAAAAGACGGACATGATATCCTCGAAAATACGCAATTCCAGATAAGAAAATTTCAAGCTTTCCCACAGTCGGAAACTCATCCATCAAAAACAATACACCATACTTTTCTTCAGGTGTTGGCATGTGTTGGCTCATAAACGCAGTCGCCTGTTGATAAAACATCTTCATAAGAGGTTGAAGTCTTTGAATATTATCAGGAGTAAGCCCGACATAAACTGTTGTTTTTTCAATTTTAAATTTTGTAAAATCAAAATCACTTCTTGCAGTTGTGGCGTCAATAATTGGGTTACCCCAAAGTTCAAGACCGGAGTTTAATGTGGAAACAACCCCTGACCGTTCTTTGTCAGCTTTGCCTAAAAACGCAGCCAAATTCATATAACAAATTGGGTGAATTTTATCCCCCATTGTGTCCATAACAGTTGCAAGAGTATACGAAAAATTATCACTTCTAATTAGACGCACCACCTCTCCGAAAGTCTGAGCACGGTCAGGGTCTGCAACTGCATAAAGCATCAGACCTACCAAAAGTGTTCGAGCTTCGTTTGTCCAGAATTCTTGCTTAGGAAGAAGAATGTTTGCAAGCTTTTGCACATCATCAACCTGTTGCCCCGGTTTATCAGAAATCCAGTCCATAGGGTTATAACAATGGCTTCTTCCAAGATAATCTGCTGGCACCCAAGCGTAAACTTTTTGTTTTAAATCCTTTTTTCTCCACCCAGAAGTTAGTTCAAAGTTTTCAAGCTTAATATCATGACAAATAAGAGATTCTTCCCAAAAAAGAAGATTCGGTATTACAAATCCAACACCCTTGCCAGAGCCAGTAGGTGCAAAAATCAAGCTATGTTGATATCCGCCACATATTAAATAACCTTTTTTTGTATCGCCCATTACCATTCCGTCTTTAGAACGAAGTCCTGCTTTTTTAATTTCTGCTTCAGTTGCCCAGTGAGCGTCTCCATGTAGAGAGGATTCTTTTTTAAAAACTCGATAAGTTAAGATAAAATTCCAATATTTTACTAACAAAAACAATAAACC
>CAXNCX010000058.1:0-5339 GCA_964201065.1 Candidatus Deianiraeaceae bacterium
GATCTATTCCATCAAGGATTCAGACCTGCTATAAACATTGCTCTCTCGGTTTCAAGAGTTGGAGGCGCTGCACAAACAAAAGCTATGAAAAAAGTTGTAGGTAGCTTAAAACTTGACTTCGCACAATACAGAGAAATGGAAAGCTTTGCAAAATTTGGCTCCGATATCGATGAAACAACTAAAAAAATCCTTCAAAAAGGGTCGATGTTGTCAAATATGATTACTCAAAAGAATGCAAATCCAATGTCTTTAACAGATCAGATTATATCTTTATTTGCCGCGACAAGAAGCTTAGCAATGAATATTAACCCAGACAAAATAAAAGAATATGAAAAAGAATTAATCTCTCATATGCACAATTTTCATAAAGAAATATGCGATTACATACAGAAAAATCTAGATATTTCTAAAGAAATTGAGGAAAAGCTTTATAATATAATAAAATCTTTTACTGAAAATTTCTTAAATTAAGTCTTGCATTATAATTTACAGACATTAGATTGTCTATGTAAATTATAAAAAATATGTTCTCTATAGCTTCTATTTTTGGAATATCTAATACAAAATCGACAACTAAAAATCAAGGTCTCACACAATATATAACATCCGTTTACGACTGTATGACAGTTGGACTCGCTGTAACATTTATCGTGGCAATAATTTCAAAATACAGCACATTAAGTCTTGCAATAATGACTTCCCCTCTTGGAATCGTTGTGTCTCTTGCACCAATTGGAATATCTTTATATATGTCTGGTACATTTCACAGATCAAGCTCAGAAAAGGTAATGAAACTTTTTCTAATCTATTCTGCGGTAATGGGTCTTTCACTTTCAACTATTTTCAGCATATTTAGAAGCGTGGATATAATAAAGGCACTGCTTTCAACGACAATTATGTTTGGCACAATGAGCATTTATGGTCACACAACACAAAAAGATCTGTCTAAATTTGGCTCAATTGCAACAATGATGATTTTAGGCATTTTAATATCATCGTTAATAAACTTATTTTTAAGAAGCCCTGCTTTTGACTTCTTGTTGTCTTTCATGTCTGTAATACTTTTTACAGGACTTGTAGCATATGATACACAAAAAATAAAAACTATGTACTACCAATTTAACGGACAAGGTGATATGTCTAAAAAAATTGCAATATTTGCAGCTATGCAACTATACATTGACTTCATAGCTATATTTGTTCATCTTCTCAGATTTTTTGGAGCAAGACGCAATGACTAGGATGTTGTTGTTATAAAAATAAAATGAAATTTATTGCTTTTTAAACAAACTATGAAATTTCTTTAATGGTTATGTTTTTTTATTTTATGAAAAATTTTTTCAAATTATCAATTTTAAGTCTTATCTCAATTAATGCTTTTGCAGAAGATATTCAGCTTAACGGATCAAATAAAGTTTATAAAGTCAAAGATATAAATAAAAAAATTGAGTCTAACGGAACTTTTCAATTACAAAACAGCACAATTAGAGAGCTAAAAAGCAACGGAATGGCAAAAATATACAACTCTGATGTTAAAATAATCAATGGAAATGGATTAGTTTTACTAAAAAAATCAAAATCCGATCAAATATTTGTAAAAGGTGCAATTAAAGTTCAAAATTCAAATATCAAAAAAATAATCATTGACTCAAATGGTAAAATTATCAAAATTCAAGATGACAGTAATATTGAGAAAATTTTAGTTGAAAATTCAGACATGGATCAAATAATTCAAATTGTAAACTCTACGGTAAAAGAAGTTGAGTTTAAATCTAAAAAAGGAATCGTTGAACATGATAGCAAATCAAAAATCACAACAGTAATTGGAGGTAATTTGGTCAAAAAAGATGCAAAAGAATTGCTAAAATCAAACAAGAAAAAGAAAGAAAAAACTAAGTAAAGTTTTTAATCCATAAGTTTGGCTACAGCAACTATAGCAGCCATTTCTGCTCTTAAAATTCTTTTTCCTAAATTTAAAAATTCACATTTTTGCTCTGAAATCAAAAAATTAATTTCAGATTCTAAAAACCCTCCTTCTGGACCTATCAATAAAAACTTATTAGTATTTTTATCATTTTTAGATACCCGTGGGTCAAGAAATTTCTCATATGCGATATGTAAAATGCTATCTTTAGACATTTTAGGTATATCTTTTAGCTTGACAATATCTTTATGGATCTTGGTTTTTGTAAAACCACGACACTGCTCCAAACTTTCAATCATATTTAATTCGAGTTTTTCAAAATTGATTTTATCAGAGTTTGATGAATGCTGAGATGTATAAAAAATAACATTCTCCACTCCCAATTGAGTAATTGAAGAAATTAAAAAAGACAACTTGTCGCGCTTTAAAATAGGTAAAAAAACAGTTAATTTTGACAATTTTTCAGATTTTTCAACATACTCTAACACACTAAATTGTACAAACTTCTTGTCTATCGCCTCAATTGCACATCTTAACTCAGAAGACTCATTAAAAACAAAAACTTGAGCAAGTTTTTGAAGTCTTAAAACATTCTTAAGATAATGAATTATTTTTTCATCCTTTATGATGAAATTTGAAAAATCAGAATTTGATGTTAAATTTTGATAAAAAACTCTAACTTGCATTTTTATTATAAAATTCAGTCTTCACGCTAGATTGACCCATTGAATACTTGTTGTCTTTATGATACTCACGAGAATGTGGTGAATTTGTGTGATGTTTTGGATTGTCTTTAGCTATACATTTATTAAGCTCCACTGTTTCATATGCAAGCAATTCAACTTTAACATTCGCAATTCCTTGATCTTTAAACCCAAGTCTTGTTGCTGCCTCTTCAGATACATCAATGATTCTCTCTTTTGACTTCACAAAAGGCCCTCTGTCGTTTACTTTTAAGATGATTGATTTGCCGCTATCTAAGTTCGTAACCCTTACAAGAGACGGCAGTGGTAAAATTCTGTGAGCAGCAGTTAAATCTCCTTTTTTGAATATTTCGCCGTTTGCAGTGTTTTTATTGTAAAACTTAGTTCCATACCACGAAGCTTTTCCCGTTTCAACATATTTAGGATGTGTTTTTGGCCAAAATTCTACATCATCTATTTTATAAGGTCTTCCGACTTTATGAAAACCTCTTCTGTTTATAATATTGTGATCTTTGTTTAAATTGTATACACTCATGACGGACTGTTCATCGCATAAAACAGGGCTTGAAACAACGGTGCTTTGTCTGTAATGACGCAACTCAACCGGAATATTTTCTGTTTTTGTAGTACAGGAAACAATTAGTACAAGAAAAAAAAAGAGTATTGATTTTTTCATTTTAAATACCAACATGAATTAAGCGACAGGCGTGTCTCTTTTTAAAACTTGATTTTTTAAAGTCTTACCAAATGCAGTTAGTCTTTTTGGTTTTATATTAAGCAAAAGCTCTTGAAGGGAGCCGTATTTATCAACTGTTCTTATTGCAGTTGTTGAGAGCTTTAAATAAACTTTTTTATTTAAAGCGTCTACAAAATAAGATTTATTTTGTAAATTCGGCTTGAATTTTCTTTTAGTTTTTACATTAGAATGTGATACGCTGTGACCAATTCTGGTAATTTTATTAACAAGCAAAGAACATTGTGCAAACATTTTCTAGACATACAAATACTTATAACAGCTTTGATTGTTAAAACTAAATTGTCAAGGAAAATTTACCAATAAAACTTTAGATTTTAAAAATAAATCAACACGATTGCTAATAATTAATATTGTAATAGAAATTTATTTTAAATAAATTGACTATAAATTAAAAAAGTCATTTTTTAACACAAACCTGACTCATTAATTTATGAACATATTTAGTCTTATTGAAAAAGAAAAACAACGCCAAAGAAGTACTTTACAAATGATTGCATCTGAGAATTTTGTTTCAAAAGATGTTATAAACGCAATAGGAAGCGTGCTAACAAATAAATATGCCGAAGGGTACTCTGGGGCTAGATATTATAACGGTTGCGAGGTGGTTGACGAAATTGAAAATATTGCAATAGATGGTGCCAAAAAACTCTTTGGATGCGAATATGTTAATGTCCAGCCTCACTCAGGCTCACAAGCAAACGCAGGGGCTTATTCTGCAGTACTAAACGCAGGAGATGTTATTCTTGGAATGTCGCTTGACTCTGGGGGGCATTTGACACACGGGTTTAAGGTTTCGTTTTCAGGAAAAATATATAAAGCGTTTTCATACAATGTAAGTCAAAAAGACTTTTTATTAGATTATGATGAAATTGAAAAAATTGCAAAAGAAGTCAAACCAAAGCTTATTATTGCAGGCTTCTCTGCATATTCAAGAATAGTTGATTGGAAAAAATTTAGAGAAATTGCCGACAAAGTTGGTGCAATGTTCATGGCGGACATCGCTCATGTTGCGGGGTTGATATGCAAAAACGAATATCCGTCTCCAATGGAGTATGCGGACATTGTAACCACAACAACACACAAAACCCTAAGAGGTGCAAGGGGCGGAATGATTATGTCTAACAATCCAAGCCTATTTAAGAAACTTCAATCAAGCGTCTTTCCGGGTCAACAAGGAGGGCCTTTGATGAACCACATCGCTGGAAAAGCGGTTGCGTTTGAAGAGGCATTGAAAGATGAGTTTAAAAATTATGCAATACAAATAAAAAAGAACGCAAAAACCCTCGCGGAGACCCTAAAATCAAGGAAAATTGATATTCTTACAGGAGGCACTGACAATCATATTGTTATTGTGGACTTAAGAAGCAAAAACATCTTTGGAAATGATGTTGCGAATATTTTAGATCAATGTGGCGTAATTTGTAACAAAAATTCAGTTCCTTTTGACACAACTTCGCCTGTAAAAACAGCTGGAATAAGGCTTGGAACCCCAGCAATCACAACACTTGGGCTAAAAGAAGAACACATGAAAAAAATTGGATCAATAATTGCAGACACAATAGACGCAATCGCAAATCAGAAAATATCAGAAGACTTTATAAATACTCAAAAAGACAGTGTGAGCAAAATTTGCTTGGACTTTGAGTTTAAGGGGACATCGTTGGAGTGAAAAAAAATTTGTTAGTAAGTAAACCTACTTCTTATCATATAAATTCAAAATCTCAAGCTCCTCTCTTTTTAAAATATCCACAAGGGTGTCTTCGTTTTGCTTTTGTGCTTTTTGTTTAACTTTTATATTTTGGACAACCAAGTTGTGATCTTTAACTTGAAAGTCATATTCTTCTGGCTTTTCTTTATAAAAAACAACATATTCTCGAAACTGAGCACTCTTAATTGCTTTAATGAATTTGTCATCGCTTTCTTTTTTTTCCTTTTTTTCCTTTTTTTCTTTTTT
>CAXNCX010000059.1:0-5258 GCA_964201065.1 Candidatus Deianiraeaceae bacterium
GAGTATAACACACTTCATATTTTGATTAAAAAAATTAAACAAAGCTAAATTATTTTAATTATAAATCAATAAAATTATTATAAAGATAAAAATCCTGTATTTTAAAATTAAAATTTTGATATATTTCGAGTCTATTGTAAGTCTTTGCATAATGGCGTCCAGAATCTTGAACACTGGTGTGTAAATTGTTGCTAATTCTTTATTTTGCGTTTTATGTAGTTTTTTATGAGGCGGAAAATTTTTTTGTATTTAGGTTTTTTTCTGTCGTGATGCGAATTCAATGAATTGTAAATAAACACTTCTTGACTTAGTTGTCTTACATCCTTAACCCCAAAATTAAATTTTTCATAAATTTCTTGTCTTGTTTTATCATCCTCAAATAATTCTATAATTTTATCTAGAGCGGCAAAAGAAATACTTTGATGTTTATCCTTAAGACATTCGCGACAGAATAAAAATTTAAGATATTTTTCATTTTCTTTTTTTAGATTTGCATTAAAGATTTTATTGAATGCAAATATATCAATATTTTCGTAGATGATATTAAATATTCTTCTATATTCAAAAATAGTCTGCATTAGAATTTTTGTTGTTTGATATCGTCCAGTAATTTGATTTTTATGACTTCGATAGTTTATCAATTTATCTTCCAAGATAGTACAATCATGTCGTAATAAAAAATTAGTCCATAGCCCTACATCAAAGGTAACTAGCCCTGTTCTGTCAATGTATTTTTTATCAATAATATTTCTGCGTACGAGTACAGTAGGATAGCAAAATGGTGTAATAAAATTCAACAGACCAAGTAATAGTTTAAATCTATCTTTGCCTCTTGTAAGCTTTAAATAATCATCAATTACAACAATTGTTTTGCCATGTTCATCAATATCACTCATATTGGCTGCAACGATATCAATCGACTTATCTCTCTCTAATGTCTCCACTAAAATTTCTAGACAGTTCGGAAGCATGATATCATCGGCAGAAAAAAATTTAACATACTCTCCTGTAGCTTCGTCTAAAAACTTCAAAAATACCTCACTGCCAAGTCCGCATATATTGTGTGACATGTCTATATGCCTAATCCTTTCATCTTTGTAAGAATGAGCTATATCTCTACAATTATCTTGGGTAGCGTGATTAATTAAAATTAATTCAAAATCAGTAAAAGTTTGATTTAATACAGAATCTATAGATTGGTTCAAGAAATCTTTGTCGTTATAATAGCCTAAAAGAATGCTACACTTTGGCATAAAAAAAATTATTAATTTGAGCAACGGAGTATTGTAGTATCTCTTGCTTGTTTAGAAACTCATTATACCATTCTGCGGTTAACCTAAGTGTCTCCGGTAATGTGAGTTTTGGATGCCAATTTAACTCTGTTTTTGCCAAACTAATATCTAACTTTAAATATTTTGCTTCGTGCATTTGAATTTCTTCATATTGTACATGTGCTTGATAGCTAAAATTATTTTGTATCTTATCAAGAAGTTCTTTTACAGTGCATAAATGATTATGTTCTGGGCCTATATTATAAGAATAACTAAACTCTTCGTTATTGTAAACATATTTTACTATAGTTAGATAGCCATTTAAAACATCAAAAATATGTTGCCACGGGCGAATTGCATTTGGATTTCGAATTTTTAATATTTGTTTTGACTGTATTGCTTTAATTAAATCTGGTATAATCCGATTTGCACCAAAATCTCCCCCACCTATAACATTTCCACCTCTTGCAGTAATAATCTTTACTTGATTGTCATTAAAAAAACTTTGCCTATACGACTTTGTGATTAATTCAGATATAGCTTTACTTGCTGAATAAGGGTCGTGTCCTCCAAGTCTGTCAGATTCTCTATATGGATATGGCCATTCTTTATTTTCGTAACATTTATCTGTCGTGACATTTAATACAACCTTTGGTTTATGTTTAGATGTCCTAACGATTTCAAATAAATTGACTACACCAATTGCATTACTGTGATATGTTGTTAAAGGGTCTTTATATGATTCTAAAACAAATGGCTGAGCAGCTAAATGAAAAATGATATCTGGCTTAACATCTTCATAAAAAACTTTAAACTTCTCTAAATCGCAAATGTTACCAAACGTGGATTTGTCTATTATTTTTTCTAGATTTATAAGATTGAAGAAAGCATTTGCATGTTCATCAGGGGCTAAGGAGTAGCCGTAAACTTCTGCCTCGAAGTGTTTTAAAATCAATGCCAACCAACTACCTTTAAAACCAGTGTGTCCAGTGAGGAGTATTTTTTTACCTTTAAAAAAATTCTGCATTTTTAAAATTTTTAAGTTAAAAGATCAGCGTCAACCATCATCCTGACTAATTCTTTAAATTTTACTTTCGGTTCCCAGCCTAGTTTTTTCTTTGCCTTAGTACAGTCTCCAAGTAATAAATCAACCTCAGCAGGTCTAAAATAAGCAGGATCTATAACCACATAATCTTGCCAGTGTAGTCCTTTATAGCTAAACGCCTCTTCTAAAAAGTCTCTTACTGAATAACATTCCCCTGTGGCCAAAACATAATCATCTGGCTTTTCTTGTTGCAACATTAACCACATACCTTCTACATAGTCTCCAGCAAAACCCCAGTCACGTTTTGCGTCTAAATTACCCAACTTTAAGACATTTGATTTACCATGTATAATGTTAGCTAACTCTCTCGTGATTTTTCTAGTTACAAAAGTTTCACCTCTTCTTGGCGATTCGTGATTAAATAATATACCGCTGGATGCATGCATGCCATACGACTCTCTATAGTTTACAGTAATCCAATGTGAATATAATTTTGCACAAGCGTATGGACTTCTTGGGTAAAATGGAGTTGTTTCTTTTTGCGGAGTTTCCAATACCTTTCCAAACATTTCAGATGACGATGCTTGATAAAATCTAGTATTTATCCTTGTGTCCCTAATCGCATCTAGTATTCTAACTGTTCCAAGTGCGTCAATATCTCCTGTATATTCTGGTATTTCAAAGCTAACCTTAACATGACTTTGTGCCCCAAGATTATAAATTTCATTTGGGTTAATTTTTTCAATCAATCTATGTAAAGCACACCCATCAAATAAATCTCCATAATGTAAAAATAACCTTACATTGTAAATGTTATCATCATTAATTAAATGATCTATTCTATTTGTACTTACGATTGTACTATGTCTGCGTATTATTCCATGTACTTCATATCCTTTCGAAAGCAAAAACTCCGCTAGATATGATCCATCTTGTCCGGTGATTCCAGTAATTAGAGCTTTTTTCATAAATAGTTAAAATTATCTAAAGTATACTTAAGGTATTTTATTTTCAAGCAAAATTAATAATTAAATATCTTAAAAAAGAGCTACAGTATTCATCTTTTGCAAAACCATTCATAGGTACTACTTATGCCATCTTTTATTTCTGTTTTTGCTGTCCAACCAAGGTTTTGCATTTTTGAAATATTTAGAAGTTTTTGCTTCACACCATCTGGCTTTGAAGTATCAAATTTAATCTCACCTTTAAATTTAACAACATCTTTTATAATTTTTGCCAATTCTGTGATGGAAAAATCATATCCACATCCTATGTTTGATAATTCACATATATCGTTTTTCAATAAAAATATTATTGCATCTATTAAATCATCAATATACAACCACTCCCTTCTTGGCGTGCCAGTTCCCCAAAGTATTACCTCTGTTTGATTGTTTATTTTTGCTTCATGAATTTTTCTCATCATTCCTGCTAGAGCGTGAGAGTATTCTGGATGAAAATCGTCCCCAATTCCATAAAGATTTGTAGGCTGTACTGCGAAAAAATTACAACCATATTGCTCTTTGTACGCCTCACACATTTTTATGCCAGCAATTTTTGCCATTGCATAGCCATAATTTGTTCGCTCAACATCTCCTGTCATAAGATATTCTTCTTTTATTGGTTGCGGGCAACCCACAGGATATATACATGAAGAACCTAAAAATAATAATTTTTTTACTTTTGCTAAATATGAGCCATGAATTAGGTTGTTTTGTATTTGTAAATTTTCATAAATAAAATCGGCCTGATGAGTCATGTTTGCCATAATTCCCCCTACTTTCGCGGCCGCGATTATAACTATATCTGGCTTTTGAAGGGTTAAAAAATTAAAAACCTCTTTTTGATCTAATAAATCTAATTCGTTTCGAGAACGAAGTAAAAATTGAGCATTTGGATATTCTCGTTGCATCTTTTTTAGTAATGCATTGCCCACGAAACCTTTATGTCCCGCAATGTAAATTTTCATATAACACTTTTTAAAAAAATAAAATCTAAAAAAAATAAAACACTACAATTTTATTTTTCTATTTATAACGGCAAGGATTCCAAAAAACTAAAAACAGAGATTTTATTAAGCTTATACCTCTCAGTTAATATGTTTTGTTCTTTATCATGACCAAAATAATTATCACTTGGCAAATTTTTATTTAAGTTTCTTATGATATTTTCTTTACTAATACAATATTTATCAACGATCATTGAAGCTAGTTCCTGCATTTCTAAGGTTTGTCCAAAGCTGTCAAATAAATAGAATTTTTCATTACCTGTATCAAGTAACCAATTGTGTATTATAGCAATTAAATCCTGAGTGTAGATATAATTTCTATAAGTTAAGGCGGTTGATTTTATCTGAATTGTTTTGTTATTTCGTGCTTGATTTATCATATTGGATATTGCATAAGATTCGCTTTTGTTAATATGGCGTCCAAAAAGGGAGAAAATTCTTGAAATAATTAATTTTGCTTTTAATTTTTCGCATAAATTTTGAAAAAACATCTCATCCTGTGCCTTACAGTACCCATAAGGATCTTCTTTTAAAAATTGTACAATTTCTCTTGTATTTCTTGTATATACTGCACCAGAGGATGCGTAAAACATTGATTTAATGCTATTATTTTTTATTAAATTGACAACTACTTGCCTTAATTCTAGATTTTTTTCTTCATATTTTTTTTCATTCATTTCCTTTGCTTTATCATTTGTTATAAAGGCAACATGATATAAAATTACATTCTCTAGGTTTTTTATCTCATCATATTTATAACATTTTACCTTGCCAAAGTGAAAATCTATTTCAGCTTTAGTGTGACTTATAGGAAAAAGACACTCCTTGATACTTTCACCGTATAATCCATAATAAAAACTTATTATTTCTTTGCCAAGCCAACCACTAGCACCAGTAATTAAAATATTCATAATATTTGTTTTGTAAATATGAT
>CAXNCX010000060.1:0-5249 GCA_964201065.1 Candidatus Deianiraeaceae bacterium
AATGAATAAGACCAATATGCAAAAATATCAATAAAACCTTTAAAGTTTGGAAACTTTTCATAAAGATTAGCAACTGTTTCTTGTGAAGGATGTATTAAATCTACATTTGGATAAAGAACAAACGCGAATGTTAGGAAAAATAGTATAAACGGAACTACAATTACATAAAATATCTTCTCTCTATCGAAAATATTACTTAACTTCATATATGCTACAACAAAAAATATCGCACTAGGTGTGACACAGTATAGCTTTAAGAAAGTAATTGCAGAGGCACCAGCAGAATTAACTACAAGTGTATCCTTCATGTTTCTTAATATTGTGTAATTAAAAAGGATTAAAAAAATAATTGAAGACATCGGTAGGAATTTCTTGAGCTCACTCTTGTGAATAGGCCAAAGAATGCTACGAAGCTTTGAAAATGCTTGCATTTCAGACATACAAAAAAATAATAAAATTTATTCAAAATCTAAATTCGCTTAAAAAAAATAAAAATCAAGTAATCAAAATATTCTCTTCTAAAGAATGGCTAAATAAATATAGCCAAACTCCATATATTTATTTCTTCAATTTGCACTGTGTGGTAATTTGTATGTAGTAATTTTGATTTTTAAGCATGTTATATTTTTGCATAAAAGAACCATCTTTTAATCCGAGTGTTAAAGTTTTATTTGAATTACGAAGAAACAACATTTCTGTGCCAGATCTTACTAGCAATGGGTTTTGGATAAACATAGTTTTTGCAAAAATAGTTCTATCATTGCCATCCATTACTCTAACATTTAAAGCAACGCTATTGAAGTCTATAGTATCACAAATGTCATCAATATAATTAATCACCTGCGACTTAAAGAGGCTGCTAAATACATTCCCATTGACATCTTCTGTCATTATTAACTTTGAAAAAAGTTCATTTTTGTTATCTTCTTCTAGCTTGGAAATATTAACCAATTCATCGAAATCAAGCTCTTGTGCTAGAATTTTTTTTGCCAAACTTAAAATAGATTCGTTATAATAATCTTTTTTTTGCAAAATAATTTCCGCATAATGAATGCGCTTTGTATTGTTTGCAAAAAAAGATGTTAAATTCATATCATTGGGCCCCAGATAAACATCTCCTGTTTCAGTTTTAATGATTAAAATTTTTGAATATTGATTATAAGTAAAAAAAGTATACAAAGAAACATCTTTTTTCTTTGAGTCGTTAAAAACAGTATATCCTAACTTATTGAAGCTATCTTGACTGTATAATACCTCTCTAACTGCAACATTTTGTAAACTTGCAAGTACAATCTCATCTTTTGTGTTGTTTCTTTTTGCAGCTTTTGTGGAATCAGGAAAAAACACAACCACCGAATTTATGTCTTTTAAGTTGTTTTTAATAAAATTTAAACTACTTCGTTTTGAACAATTACAAAGCCCGAATACAATGAGTGAAAAAGAAAATACAACAATTCTAATCATAATTCAAAAGATATATACTGTTTTTATTATAACTCTTTTATTAACAATTTACAATATTTTAATTCATTTATCTTTAATTTATTTTGTGTTCTATTTTAAAAAAAGACTTAAAAAAAACAAAGAAACTAAAGAAACAATCAGTCAAAGATTTGGAATTTATAAAACTAACAAAAATCTAAAAAAAGACAACATAATCATACACTGTCCAAGTTTAGGAGAAACCAATGGTGCCATTAGCTTTGTTCGTGAGTTAGAAAAACAAAATAAACACAATATTATTATCACAAATACAACATTAACCGGACACAATCAGTCAAAAAAAATATTCAAAAATCAATTGAACCAATTAATGTTTCCAATTGATCTACCAATATCGATACTATTATTTTTAATTCATACAAAGTCTAAAAAAATAATAATATTTGAATCTGATATTTGGCCGAATTTTATTTTGATATGTAAAGTTCTTAACATTAAACTATATTTAATAAACGGCAGAATGTCGACTAAAAGTGCAAAATCATACTGTTATTTATATAGAGTGTGGCAATTTTTACTAAATCAATTTGAAATAATACTTGCATACAGCCCTAAAGATATGCAAAGAATTAAATTTTTTAACAAAAAAGTTCAATACTTAGGAAATACAAAATACAACAGCCTTGCCCAAGAAGTAGTAAATATAAAAAACATTAACTTCAAGTCTAGTAAAAAAATACTAACATGTGTTAGCATACACAATTCAGAACTTGATGAGTTGATAAAAAAAATTATCATACCTACTCATAAAAATTACAATATTAACATAATATTAAGGCACCCTTATCTCAGTTTAAACAACTGCGTGAATATCTTAAAAACAAACAACATTCAATGCAGACTTCATTCTCAAAAATTATACCCTGATTTTTCTGCAGAAGAAAACATTATCAATATAGTTGATGTATTTGGGGAGGTCACGAACTACATAAATGCTTCTGATTTTATTTTTGTTGGCGGCAGTCTCGTGCCTAAAATAGGAGGTCATAATGTGCTTGAAGCTGCCATATTAGAAAAACCAATTATCACTGGAAAATATTATGAAAACTGGGAAGACATCATCAATCAAATGAAAGATGCAAAAGCAATATTTATACTTGACAAAGATATTAATATAATTCTTGAAAATGAAAGAAATCTAAATGAATACGCAAAAAATGCAAAAGAGTTTTTTCAAAAAAACACAAATAATTTAGAAAACATATTAGACTTGATAAATGATTAAAAAAATACCTAACATATTAACATTAAGCAGAATAATACTTGTGCCAGTCTTGGTATTGTCTTTCTTTTTATTTTCAGGACATTACTTAAGAGTCATTTCATCTATACTATTCGCATTAATCTCGTTTACGGATTTCCTAGATGGCTATATAGCTAGAAAGTTCAAGGCAGAAAGTCAATTTGGAAAATGTTTTGATCCAATTGCAGATAAAGTTTTAGTTACTGTTACGATGATAATGCTAGTATATGATCAAAGGGCTTGGATAATTCCTGTTTTAGTAATTGCTTGTAGAGAAACTGCTGTTTCTGGTTTACGAGAATTTGTAGCAAAAAAAGATATCGTAATTAATGTTTCAAAAACTGCAAAAATTAAAACTGCCACACAGCTCATCGGCTTGACAATACTTTTAATTACTGAAGTTAATCAATTTTTCTATTTTCTAGGAAATGTAGTCTTGTCAATTTCAGCAATTCTGTCCTTGACAACAATGTTTGATTATATAAAGAGTACTAAACATCTTTTCATTAAAGATATCATATAGTTTATTAAAGTATGAAACATATAACTAAAGAAGGAATGACAAAGCTAAAAGAAGAGCTTTTTTATTTAATAACTGAAAAAAGACCACATGCAATTGAAGAAATTGCTAGAGCTAAAGCACACGGTGATTTGCGTGAAAATGCAGAATATGACTCAGCAAAAGAAGAACAAAGCAAGCTTGAAATAAGAATTAAATACCTTGAAGATCTACAAACACAGCTAAAGGTTATTGATATATCAAGTCTACCTAAAGATGTTGTAAAATTTGGATCTAAAGTAAAAATTGTTAATTTAAAAACGAATAAAGAAATCACAAGTCAAATTTTGAGTGATTATGAGGCAGAAAAAGCTAATACAATTTCAATTTTAAGCGAAACTTCTCCAGTAAGTCAGGCTATAATGGATAAAAAAACAGGCAGTGTGGTGGAAGTTAATACCCCAGTTGGATTGATTGAATATAAAGTTTTAGAAATAATATAAACAAGTGTCGTATTTTTTTTGCAAATTATTTTCTATAATTAATCTCAAGTCAAAATCATTTTAACAATCTAATATATGACATTTGAACATACAATAAAAAATGATACTTTTTTTGTAATCTCAGCAGAAAAATTAAGAGAAACTCCAAGTGTTTTATTCAATAAAGTACCAGTACTTCCAAAAATTGACTCAATTGACTATGTAGAACACGCTAAAAATGCCAAATCTCCTGCTATAAAAGGAAAGGAAAATGAAACTTTTTGGTATATGCACACCTGCCAAACCGACAATCTTCTTGTCATTCATGGTACAAGATTTGTACAACTATACTCTCCAGTACATAAAAAAGTTGAAAACTTTGAAGTAACTGCAAACTATGTTAAACATAACGGAAAAATAATTCACGAAGGAATGTCAATATTTGGATGGCCAAAATTTATTTATCATAGAGTTGATTCTGCGAATGATGGTTCAAAATCAATCAATTTCGCTGTTCATGACGGTGATTTTGACATAAAAACTAATTTTAACATCTACTCACTTAACACAGAAACTGGTGAAAGTGAAATTGCTCGCTATGGCTTTGAAGACCAACCTACTAATTATTAAAAATCATGAAAAAAAACTTAATTTTATTTAGCATATTTTTTTCAAATGTGTCTTTTGCAAATGAATTACAGAATGAATCTCCGATTATAGACTGTATTTTTGTAAAACAAGGAAATAAAGTTCTCATCCAAGAAGGAAAAAACTGCAACACAGAATATTCACCAAATTCAACTTTCAAAATTCCACTTGCAATAATTGGCTTTGAAACCGATATACTTAAAAGTCGTCATACACCTGTATGGAAACCAAAAAAACCTTTAAGTTTTTTAAAGTATTATCACGATGACGCACACAGTCCTTTAAGCTGGATTAGATTTTCTGTTGTTTGGTATTCACAAATATTAACTCAAAAACTTGGCATGACAAAACTTCAGGAATATATTGATAAATTTAACTACGGAAATAAAGACTTATCTGGTGATGTTAATCAAGAAAATGGATTAACACAGTCTTGGCTTTCAAGTTCTTTAAAAATAACACCTGTTGCACAAATTGAATTTATTGAAAAACTTGCAAAAAATCAACTTCCTGTGTCAAAAAAATCACAAGAACAAACAAAAGACCTTATAAAATTAATGGAAGAAAGCTCTTTGGCAAACTGGTGGTCAATGCACGGCAAAACAGGAGGTGGAAGTGTTAGTGGGGTAAAAGAAGGGTATTTTGTTGGTTTTGCAGAAAAAAACGGGGAAATTGTTTCTTTTGTAATTCACGCAACTAACTCAACTGGCGTCAAAGCGAAAAAATTCCTTATCGAAAAAATGATAACCAGCGGTATATTTAATTGACCTTAATATATTATTTTTACCTCCAAATAAAATTTACTAGCAAAAAAATTTTTTTATGCTATAAATGATATATATTTTATATTAAAATGGAAGGAACTAAAAACCAA
>CAXNCX010000061.1:0-5021 GCA_964201065.1 Candidatus Deianiraeaceae bacterium
ACAAAGATTGTTGTTGAAAATAACCCAGAAGCCAAACAAAAAGCAAGATCTGACCTTTATGATCAAAATTTAACAAAAAAAGCTTTTATCCAAGAGTATGTTAAATATTATTCAGATTCAAAAATAGTCACAGAGGCAAGTCTAAATGAAGACACCGCTCCGGTACATAGAAACAGAGAAATTTTCTTTTACCTTGATGAGATAACAAAAATTAAGCCTGTAAAGAATATGAATATTGTTTCTATTGCTAAAAAAGAAAACTTTTTGCCAGTCTCTCCAGTTGTTTATAGTTATTTTGACAATGTTGAAAATGTAACTTGTTCTGACACGAGTGCAAAAGGCCAAGATAAAAATGTTGATTATAATAAGATATATGCAATGAACGATATTCAATTAAATAAATTTTATAATATCAACTGATATTATTTATAATTAAGATTTTTTTTCATGATAAAATATTTAGTCTGGGACTTTGATGACACACTTATGAATACTGTACCGGTTTTTGTTAGTGCTGCAAATGAAATGCTTAAAAAAAGAGGTAGACCTGATTTGACTGTTGAAGAAGTTTCAATTTATCGTGGTCAAACAATGGAAAAAATACTAGCAAGTTTTGCCCCAGAAGAGCCAGTAGAAGATTTAATGAAAGAATTTAAAGAAATGGATGATAAATATCAATACAAAATGTCATTAAAAAATAATGCGTTGAATATATTAAAACATACAACTGAAAAAGGTTACTTAAATTTTTTGGTAAGTAATCGTGATCATGTTTTTTTAATGGAGTTGTTAAACAAACCAGAGTATGATGTGAAGTCTTATTTTAAATACATTAGAGGTAAAAAATCAACAGAAGAAGGAAAGCCAAGTATAAAGGCGTTTAACATTTTAATTGATGAATCTAAAATGTCTGATATGGTAGATCACAAAGAGTTTGTTATGATAGGAGATTCTAGTAGTGACATTGATTTTTCATACAATTCTAACTTTTCGAATGTGTACATCATAAAGAATGAATATTCAAGTAAAGAATTTAACGACAGACTTGTAAATTTAAACATTCCATGTGTTAATGATTTAATTGAGTTGAAGCAATTTTTCAACGGTATCTAATTCTTAATTTTAAAAATTTTAAGCATTGTAAGTTTTTTCATCGAGTGTTCCATCAATTTTATCAATTAAAACGGCAGATAGTGCGTCTCCTGTTATGTTTGTGAATGTTCTAGCCATATCAAGTATTCTGTCAACTGCTAAAATAATTGCCACAGATTCCAAATGGGGCAAATTTCATGACCATGCCACTTACAGACATCATTATGTCGTTTAGTGCATGAATACCATTTATAATTGACGCAGCTTTTTCTTTGTTTTTAAGAGCTGCAGTTGCAAAAATAACCGCAAAAAACATTATTTGAGTGGTTAATTTTAATGAAAAAACTTTCTTTAAAAAAGACATCATAAGCTTAACAATTATTAATTAATGAAAAAATATAATTTATATGTTACTTTTACTTATCAATAAAATTAAAAAATACAGATTGTAACTTTTGTCAAAAGCCTTTTTATTTAATGAGACAGAGATATTTAAAATAGATGATTTCTAGGCTGATAAAAAGCTTGACAAATATTTTATTTTTTTAATTCTGTACTTTTTAAGTAATTAGTTAATTTTTATGAATTTTACCGAAGCATTGAATAAATTTAATGATATAGGATCCTCTGTAGTATTTTTTAATGTATTAAAGCCATTTGGAATTGCAAATATTGAACTTCCATTTGTTATTTCTGTCGTACTTATTGGAATTTGTTATATAAATATTAAGACGAAATTTTATGGTATTAGAAATTTAAAACAAGGTTTTCTTGCCTTGCTTAAATCTCAATTAAAAGGTCAAGGTGTAAGCCCTTTAAAAGCTATGTTTTCTGCTGTTGCAGGTGCAACAGGAATCGGAAATACAGCGGGTATTGCGGGTCTTATAGCTGCGACAAATCCAGGTTGCGTGTTTTGGATATTGATTGCTGCAGTTTTATGTAATTCTTTTAAATTTGTTGAAATATTACTTTCTCATAAATTTAGAGACAAATCAGGTAATTCTGTTATGGGTGGACCATTTAGATACATACCACTTGGATTAAAAGAGATTGGCTTGCCAAGATTGGGTAAGTTTTTAGGTAGTTTTTATTTATTTACATTACTTCTTGGTGCTTTTGGCGGTCCAAGTATCTTGCAGTCTAATCAAATTGCACAGATTATAACTGGCACATTTCAAATTCCAAGCTACTCTCCTGCTATAACTTTGTTTGTTTCTTTTGTAGTTTTATTTATAATATTGGGTGGTACATCAAGAGTTGTAAGCTTTCTTTCATCAGTTTTACCATTTTTAATAGCAATTTTGTTGACTGGTTTTCTTTTAGTGATAGGCGTGAATTTTACCAAAATTCCAAATGCACTTAGTATAATTTTTCATGATGCTTTTTCCTTTTCTTCTGCAAGTTTTGGGATTTTTACATTCATGATATTAAAAACATTTCAAAGAATTGCGCTTTCTACAGAAACAACACTTGGAACAACTGCAATTTTGCATAGTGCTTCAAAAGAAGATGACTCTGTTAAAGAAGGAACGACAGGCATGGTAGCACCTGTTGTCAGTGGATTTTTAGTTGCGTTCATGACTGCACTTGCCGTTATAGTGTCTGGTGCACATTTGCAAGATACAAAAGGCATATTAACTGTTTCTTATGCTTTCTCTACAGTTTCTAAATTTTTGCCTTATGCACTAACAATTGCAATACCTCTTATGGCTTTGAATGTTATTGTTGCTTGGAGTTATTATGGTGTTAAAGCTTCTGAGTTTGCATTTGGTAAAATTGGAAAAGGTATATTTATCGCACTTTATGTTTTTGTTGTATTTTTAGGCGGATGCGTTGATGATTTTGATATCGTATTCAAAATGACAGATGTTCTAAACACAAGTATGGCAATTCCAAATGTCATAGCTATTATGTTGATGTTTAATAAGGTTGTACTTCCTATGTTAGATAAAAAACATAAAAAAAACACAAAAACTAAAAATAGATAGTTGGTCAATATGAATTTTTTGAGCGTTTTTAAAATTGAAGCATACAGATTTGTGTCCTATGTTTCTTTTTTTATTTTTGCATTGCTGTTGCACAAGTTAAGATTTTCTTTTGCAATTCTTTTTGGCTCGATAGCTTTTGCAGTTATTTGCAGTCCAATCTCTGTTTATTTGCGAAATAATTTCAGATTGCATAAAAAGCTCGCTGTTGTTTTTTCTGTTTTAATTTTAACTTTTTTGATACTGTTGCCTTTGGTTTTGATTTTTCCTATTTTTTTAAAGAACATTAATTATTTTTTAAAATTTTTAAAATTTAACTACCCAGTTATTAAAACTTATTTGGTAAAATATTCAAACATATTAAGAATTAATGGTGTTAATTTTGACTCTTGGTCAGAAATTGTAAATCAGTTGTCTTCATATACAGGCAATTTTGCAAATTTAATAGCTGATTTTACAATCAAAACCTTAAATATTTTTTGGATTACTTTTATTTTACCATTACTTACAATTATTGTATTAGCTAACTCTGAAGCTATTTGGGCTTTCACTTTATCAATGTTTCCAAATAAAATTAGAAACTCTTTTAAAGAGCTTGCTGAAGATATGGCTGCAAATTTAAGAAAATGTTTCTTTTCTGAAGTAAAAATTGCCTGTGCACTTACGATTCTTTATTCTTTATTATTAGGAGTTGCTGGTGTTAAGAATTTTTTAATTTTTGGTATTGCATTTGGGATGTTTTCATTTCTTCCGTATTTGGGATTTTTGATTTGTTCTATTTCTCTTTACACAAATGCGTTTCTCAGTGATCAAAGCTTTGAGACAGTTTTTATGCTTTTTGGAGTTTTAACTTTTGGTCAAATTATTGATGCATTATTTATATCATCAAGAATAATAGGTAATGAATTATGTATTAATTCAGGCGTTGTGTTGATAATATTGTTGTTATTTATTCCTGTATTTGGTTTTTTAGGCGCATTGCTTGTTATTCCATGTATAGCAATGTTTATGCCAGTTTTGGATAGGTTTAGAAAGTTAAATCTTTGAATTTTAAATATTAAGTATTTTTAATTTGATTTATAATTTTTGATTTGTATTTTTATAAAAACTATGTTAAAAATTGCTATTACAGGTGGTGTTGCAACTGGCAAAACACAATGCCTCCACATGCTACATGAAATGGGTTACCCAACAATATCAAGTGATGATATTACAATAAACTTATTAACTAAAAATCAGGCTGTTATTAACAAACTAGACTTAATGATACCTGGTGTCGTCTCTAAAGGAGTTGTTGACAAGAGATATCTAAGGTCAATTTTATTTAAAGATAAAGTTGTTAAAGAAAAAATTGAGAATTTACTGCATCCGTTAATTAAGTCGATACGAGAAAAGTATATAGAGCAACAAATATCAGTTGGTAAGAAGTTTGTTTTTTGCGAAGTTCCGCTTTTGTTTGAGAAACAACTTGAAAGTAATTTTGATTATTCAATTTTAATCGTAACCTCATTGGATATAAGACTTGAAATGTTCAGAAGCAGAGGAGGGAACGAGGATTCTTTTTTTGAAATTGTTGAAAATCAATTGCCAGACAATGTGAAAAAAAAGAAAGCAAATTTTGTAATTTATAACAATTCAACCGTTGAAGACTTAAAAAACAATCTAATTTCAGTTGTTAAAAAATTAACCGCGTAGTGTATGCTGAAATTTGATACTTTAAACGATGTTGTTGTTTCTAAAAAAGTTGTACTACTCAGATGTGATTTTAATGTGCCAATTAAAGACGGCTTAATTCAGGATGACACACGCATTCAAGCTGCTTTGCCCACGATCAGGTATCTGATTTCAAATTATGCAAAAGTTTTGATATGTACTCATTTTGGTAGCAATGAAAATTATAGCACACAAATTATTGCCGAATATTTAAAAGATTACCTAAACACA
>CAXNCX010000062.1:0-4642 GCA_964201065.1 Candidatus Deianiraeaceae bacterium
AGTTGATATTATTGATGAGCTTGACGCTATGTCGTTTGCTGGTCAGGATATTTCTGATGCAAAAATAAGTCCAATTCCTCGTTTGGTAGAAGCAATTATGGCACAGGCAATTAAACTTGGTGCTTCTGATATTCACTTTGAGCCAGATGAGTATTTTGTTCGTGTTAGAATAAGAATTGACGGGGTTTTGATGAATAAAATTAGTTTTCATATTAAATACTGGAATTCTGTATGCGTCAGGTTAAAAATCATGTGTACAATGAATATTGCGGAATCAAGAAAGCCACAAGATGGAGGAATATCTATGGTTTTTTTCGGTAGAAAAATTGATTTTCGTGTTTCGGCAATGCCAACAGTTCATGGCGAAAATTTTGTGCTTCGTATTTTGGACAATGCAAAGTCAATAACTAGTTTGCATGATTTAGGTTATAACAAAAAAAATAGAGAATTGATTGAGCTTATATTAAAAAAGCCAGAGGGTATCTTAATTGTGACAGGCCCTACTGGTAGTGGTAAAACTACAACTCTGTATTCTATTTTAGCTAAAATAAATAATGTTCAGGATAATATAATGACTCTTGAAGAGCCTGTGGAATATCAAATGCCAATGATTAGACAAAGTGAGATAAATCCTCGTGCTGGTTTTGATTTTAACTCAGGACTTAGAGCTTTATTAAGACAAGATCCGGACATTATATTCTTAGGTGAAATAAGAGACGAGGAGACCGCCACAACCGCACTTCGTGCGGCATCAACAGGACATCAAGTTTTTTCAACACTTCATACAAACAATGCGCTGTCTGCAATCACAAGATTGCTTGATATTGGAATTGAGGGCTATCTGCTCGCAGATTCTTTAATTGGAATAGTAGCTCAAAGGCTTGTAAGAACTCTTTGTGTTAAATGTAAACAGAAGACTTTAATGTCGGATCTTGACAAGACAATGTTTGGATTAAAAAAAGACAAAGATTACACAATATGTAAGTCTGTGGGATGTGAAGAGTGTTTGTTTACAGGTTACAAAGGTAGAGTTGTTATTGCAGAGGTGTTGTACATTGATGATGAATTGAAGTTTGCAATTGCAGAAGGAAAAAGTATGAAAGATATGATTTTAGCAGCAAATCGAGATGGATTTGTATCAATCCAAAAAGACGGTATTTTGAAAATTTTACAGGGCATTACTACTTTTGATGAACTGTCATCGGCAGTTGATATGACAATGTATTTGAAAAGAAGAAAAAAACTTCAAGAGACCGATTCTAAAGCCTCAGAGTCATAATTAAAGAATACTCTCCAGTCCAAATTTTATCATTAAAATTATCGTGTATCTTTACTATATCTTCATCAATAGAAATAAATTTTTCATTTTGATTTAAAAGCTCTTTCAATTCAAACTGTAAAAACTCTACAATTTCAGTTATTATAGAGTTATCTTTTGTGTTGTTAAGAATTTGCATATTGAGTTCAAATTTTTCTTGATTTAAAATTAAAGATGGAATTTTTGCAATTGATGATATTTTTATCAATGGGAATATTGGTGTTTGTGGTAAGTTAATATGTATGTTGATTTCCTGATTATATTGATCGAATATCAAATTTAATGCATCGAATATTGTTTTTTGAAATTCTGAAATTTTCATAAATTTAATTTTTAATTTCTTCTACATACACATTCATGTATTTTTGTTTAGCTTGTCCCAAAATATGCTTTATTTCAAAAGTTTTGTTAAAATATAAAACCCTCATTCCTTCTTTAATTTCAGGGTCTTGTCTCATTAGTATTTCATGTGTTATAATGTTATTTTCAACTTTCGGCAATACTTTTACATCAGAAAATGCAATGCCTTGAATTGCGATAAACTTATATTTTAAATTATTAAATTGAACTTCAATGCTTCCGTTTGGTTGTCTAATTTCAACTGGTTTTTGAAACATTACTTTGTTACTTAATCTTGCAAACATAGAGATATTGTTAAATTTTTATTTTTTTAAAGGTACTATATACGCTTAGAATTTTTGCTGGTATGTATAGTGATGAATATTCTTCATTTTCATATAGATAAGCAGCATGTAAAAGCATAGCTTGTATTAATTGATGAGGTATTAAGTCTGAAATTGTTTGTTTTAATATAACTTCAAAAGAGCCAGCTTGCGGTATATCAAAATATATTATTTTATCTGATATTGTTCCGCTTGGAGAAATTAGCTTGGTTTCTTTATTTAGTATACTTGAGACAGGTTTGAAGTTTGATATTTCAGTTTCTGAGTTTATATTGATTTGAATTTCTTTATTGCACAGTGTTTTATTTAAAAATTTTCCAGCAGTTGAAAAGGTTGAATTAAGACATAAACTTAATATGTCATCGTGGTCTTCGAAGTCGACTTTTAGAAATTTTTTTAGACTTTGAAGTGAAACAGGTGGTTCTGTTAGGGTTTGAGTAATTGAAAAGTTCATATTTTAAAGTATACGGCAGGCTATAAAATAAAAATTTGTCGTATGTAAGCAAAATTTTTATTATTTTTAATGTTTCTAAGAAACATTTGTGATTTTGAAATCTGTGAGTGTGTCAAGCGATGTTTGAAAATCTTCTAATTGCATTTCTTTTGTGTATTTAAATTTAGATTTATCATGTTCTTCTAATATTCGTATAATTTTGTTGTTTTTATATATTTCTAAAAAATATCTTTGATTTGAATTTTTTGATATATTGTCCATATCATAAAATCCATACTTGTTGAAGCTGATAAACAGATCTTCATCAAGTTTGTATTGTCTTATATTTTCAATAGTGCCATCTTCTAAGTTTAAGCCAATAGGTTTTATTTTAAAAGGCTTAACTTCTTCTAATGTTTGATTTCCATTTACCGCTTTAAAATAAATTTCTTGTCCAACTAAATCACTTTTTAAATCGACATATTCAATAAAATTATTAAGCAGTATACACATTTCTCCAATTTTAAATTCACTTGAAGGCTTAACTCTGCCTCTTATGATATTTTGAAGTCGAATATTTCCGTTTTCTAAAATTTTAACATTTTTAAACTGTATTATTTCATCTCCAATTAAAAGACGATTAAAGCCATTTAAGAATTCCTCATTTGATATACTTTGGAATTCTTTAGAATATTCAATAGAAAAGATTTCAATATATCCCTGTTTATCGGTTAGATAAATATCAGAATTCAAATTGAAGTCTACGATTTTTGCATAGACGCTTTCTTCTGACATAACCATTAAATATTCGTAATTTAATTCGTTATCTTTTGAGTAGTAAATTGCGACTGGATTAAAACCTTTGTCGTAAGTGTATGTTGCGATATTTAATCTTATAAACCCTTCAGAAATAGGTTTTGAGTGTAAATTTTGGCTTTCAAAAACAATTAATTCAGTTTCTTTTGCCAATTCATTTAATTTTGATGTTGTTGGGTTGTGTTCAAAATTAACACTTCCAACATCATATTCATTTGTGGCAGTTATAATAACTGTATTATCGCTTTGAAGAGAGATAGAAGAAACTCTTAAATTTAGAATTTCTGTTGCAGTGGTTAATTTTATTACATCAAGTATTCGAATTGATTTGTAGTAATTAATGTCTAGTTTTATTTGATAAGTTTTCAATGTGCCATAGAGTCTTACTAGGATATTTTCTGCAACATTTCTTGCCATTTTTTCAGGCATTATTATGGCTGATTGAATGTCAAATTCGTACCCTGATTGTTGTTCGTTTATATTGCTAATTTTAATGTTACTAATTTTATAATTATTTTCAGGGTTTATGTATATTAAATTTACAGCGTTGTATGTGTTGTTGGATACATTGTCTTGAATAGTTATTTTTCCTTCATCTTGAAATATAAGACCATCTTCATTAATATTGACTACATTTACCGCAGTGTTTATTGATTTAAAAGTTAATTTACCGTCTTGTAAAAAAATATCAAATAAATATATCTCAGCAAGATGTTTCATGATTTCAAAAAAAGTCTTTCTTCTGTCTAGTTGCATTCCGTGTATATAGCTTTCGTTAAGTTGTGTTGTGTCGATTTGTTCAAGACTAAATCCTGCTTCAACACACAAACTTTGTATCAAGTCGTTGATTAAGCTTTGTTTTGTTTTACCGTTTACCCAGTGTCCATATTTCCAGTCTCCTCCGTCAGACCATATAGACATTAGATTTGGGAAAAAAGGATAAGGTCTTGCATCCCATGTCCATAAAAATTTATTTTCAACACACTCACTATTTAACCATGCTTTTTCTGTGCCAATAATAGCTACTTGTTGTGCTTTAAAATCTACTACTCCTTTTGACAGATAAGGAAAGTTAGGCGTTGATTGAGATGACGAGTAAAATACATTAGGCTCATTAGTACAGCAATCAACGGAAGGAAAGCCGTATTCTGTAAACCATATTTTTTTCATTTTAGGTTGCCACAGGGTTTGCTGTCCATTTGGATTCCAGTGTTTATTTGACCAAAAATGCTCAATATTTTTCCAAGCATAGTCTGCTGAGAGCGTCTGTGGATTTGTTTTATAATTGCTGTAATATATATCATAGCCTTCTCCACTTTTCCATCCTTGTATTATTTCGTTAGGTTCGTATATGCTTTCTCCTTTATTTGATAAAGGAAAGTAAGCATCAAT
>CAXNCX010000063.1:0-4581 GCA_964201065.1 Candidatus Deianiraeaceae bacterium
CAAGAAGAAAGCAATTTTATTTATACACAAATAGAAGAATTTAAAGAACCCAGTTCAGACGTAATAGCAAAAATTAAAGAATCAAACAAATACACGATAAAATATAGCTCTAAGGATTTATTTAAGCCTAAGCATAAAATTACCGCATCTAGAAATTTATTGAAGTCTAATCATAAACAATGAGTTGACTAAGTTTTTTGCTTAAAGAGGTAATTTTTAAGCTTAAGCCAAATAAATCCACAAAAGCCCAGTATTCCAGCGTAATGGGATATTGCATCGAGTACTGCTATGCAGATTACTATATGTTTATTTGGAGTGTATATTAATAAAAGCACACCAACAACTATATGAAGTAGAAAATGAATTAAAAATGGCAACAGAAGTAAATTTTCTTTTTGTCTACACTTATGTTTGCAACAAGGTATAAGATTGTTTTTTACGAAGTTAAAAATCCTCTGCATCAAAATATGTTTTATTTTTAGAGTTGATAGATAGAGGTTTTTTATTTATCAATTAAAATCTACCTCTGAATGTTTTATCATCATCTTAAAATCTGTGAATTTTACTGTTAAAAAACCACCAGAATTGCTTAAAATCAAGCCTTCACCAAAATTTTCATGTATTAAGACATCTCCTTGAATTTTAACCTTTGGCTTTGTTCTATTGAAGTGTTGACGAAATTGCTGTGTTGAACTTTCTCTTAGCTGGGTGTTGTTAAAATTAGCTACACTTCCATCAGTTGAGTATGCGTAAATATTTTTTAATTTTGTCATTTCGTTTAAAAATCTTGAATGATTTTGAGCAGTATATTTTCCAAAAATCCTCCTTGATTTTACACTGGTTATTAGACATATTTTTCTTGCACGAGTAATTGCAACATATCCAAGACGCCTTTCTTCTTCAATTCCGTTTATTCCATTTTCTTCTTCAGATTTATAACTTGGCATTGTTCCTTCTTCCCAACCAGGGAGAATTACTACATCATACTCAAGACCTTTTGCTGCGTGTATTGTAAGTATGTTTACACCTTCTTGATTAGTCGCGTCAGTTGCCGAAACAAGACTTATGTGTTCTAAAAATTCTGCGATAGTGTTAAATTGAGACAAAACATCCGAAAGCTCTCTTATGTTATCAAGACGATAGCTTTCGGATTCGTTCTCCTCTATCTCTTTACTCAACATTTCAAGGTATCCAAATTTTATCACGATTTGTTGTAGAATTTCTTGTAACTTAATTTCACTTGTCTTGTTTTCAAATGACTCAATTTCATTCTTAACAAACTTTGTTGCATCAATAAACTCTCTGACATTTTCAACTACGCTTTTTCTAATCAAACCTTCTTCAAGCATTTTAGACAATGAATTTAAGATATTTAGACCATTTTCTCTTGAAAACTTTATAATGTCATCGATGCTTTTTTCTCCAAGCCCGCGTTTTGGGGCGTTTATAATTCTTTCAAAGGCAAGAAAATCCTGAGGATTGTTGCAAAATCTCAAGTACGAAATTGCATCTTTAACTTCTTTTCTTTCGTAAAATTTTATCCCGTCAATAATTTTATATTTTATAGTTCTTGCTATAAATACTTCTTCGATTGGTCTAATTTGTATATTTTTTCTAACCAATATTGCAATTTCATTTAAGTTATATCCTTTGTTTTCAGCTTTTTGCACCAAATTTGCAATTAAATTTGCTTCTTCTTTACAGTCACTTAAATAAAATGCAGTGACTGGATCTCCAGCTTCTTTTGAGGAAAATAAGTTTTTTTGATATCTTGCCAAGTTATTTGAAATCAGCTCATTGGCTGTTGATATTATGCCCTGAGTTGATCTGTAATTTTCTTCAAGTTTTATAACTTTGGCACCAATAAATGATTTTTCAAAATTTAAAATATGCTTAATTTCTGCACCACGCCAGCTGTAAATAGACTGATCTTCGTCTCCAACGCAACATATATTTTTATGTTTTGAAGCAAGCAATTCTATTAATAAATTTTGAATTCCGTTGGTGTCTTGGTATTCATCAACCATAAAATATTGATATTCATTTTGAATTGCCTCAAGAATCTCTGGATAGTTTTTAAGTAACAGATAAAATTCTAAAATAAGATCAGAAAAATCAACAGAATCAAGTTGTTTTAATCTTAGTTGATATTCAAAAAAAATCGGCTTTAAATTTAAATTGTTGTACTTTAATGTTTCAACTCTTTCGTCGTTTATATGAATTCCTTCTTCTTTTGCCTTTGAAATCAAATAACATAATGTGTTTAAATTGTAAACTTTGGCATCAACTCCTGTATCATTTACAACACCTGCCATTATTTTTTTGCTATCTTTTTGGTCAAGTATTATAAAATTTGGAGTTCTGTTTATACTTTTTGCATGTTTGCGTAAAAATCTTGCAGAAATTGCATGAAAAGTTCCAGAAATCAACTTCTCATAAGACATTCCACCTAATATTCTGGCAGTTCTTTCTTTCATTTCTTTTGCCGCTTTATTTGTGAAAGTCATGGCAATAATTCCTGCACTATAGTTGCTTTCAGAGATAATATTTGCAATTCTTGAAGTTATTACGGTAGTTTTACCGGTACCAGCGCCAGATAAAACAAGAAGAGGGCCGTTAATTTGCTCAACCGCTATTCTTTGGGAATTATTTAAATTATCAAATTTTATCATCACGCTTTTTAGTTACTAAGGTGAATCCGTTTTTTATATTTAATGTCAAAAGTTTTATTTTTTTATTTAAAGAGATTTGTTTTCTTTTTTTTCGTACGACGAAGTTTTCGTTCTTTGTTAAATTGATTTACTCGTTGCAGAGTGGTTAGTTTTTTAGTGGATATTCTTTTTTTCATACCTCGTCCTTGCCCATCTTTTTTTTGTTTTTTGATGTCTATAACAGAAGAGCGTGAAACATCTAAAATTTCATAAATATCCTCAATTGAGTCATTAATTATCCTTTCACTTATTTGCTCGCTAAGCGTTGAACCAGAGAAAAATTTAACCATAACATGTAATACATTTTTACTCATGTTGTTTTCATGGTATTTTAAGGGCTCAGCTCTCATTTTTTTTGCAACATATGTGTCTAAAACAGATTCTAGCGACAACATTAAATAAAACATCGTTAAGTAGAACATACTAGGCCAGTATGATACTTTCACAGGGGTTAAAAAATTTGATATAGCATCTTCAATTCCAAAGTAAGCAAAAATAACACCTAAATTGAAGATATTAGACATCATGAATTGATAAAAACCTTCCTTAGAAAAAAAACTTCTATAAACCAATCCTTCTTCAAGAATTAGTTTAATTTGTATCATTTGTCTTAAGGTAATATATTTTTGTTTTACCATTTTATAAAGCTCTATATTCATTAAAAGTCTTTTGAAAAATGGAACGGAAATCGCCGATATTATAAAGAAAAAAGAATATGCGGTAAAGAAAATTAAATATTTTCTAAAATCAAATTCAAAAAGCCCAGCTTCTCTTTGACGGAAATACCAAGTAATATATCTATCAACGGGAATTAACAAAAGAATTGCCCAAACTCCTGTTATAATTTGCTCATAAAATCTTAAAATTATATTGCCTGTTAGTGTAGTAAATTTTATCGCTTTTTCAAATTTTTTCAAATCTAGTCTACCATGTCTTTTCTTAGTGTTAGCGTTCATCTTTCAAATATAATATCTTTCACACATTCAATCCAGTAAACTAAAGACAAAAACTAAAAAAATAATTAGCAATATTTTTTTAAATATTCAATACCATTTTCATTAATAATCCGTCCTTTTGAGCTTTTTTCAATGAATTTTAATTGCAAAAGAAACGGCTCGATATATGTCTGTATATATTCCTGATCCACATTAATAATACTAGCTATGGTGTTTATTCCGGTAGCCTGCTTTTGATTTAAAAGGGAGTGTAGGTATTTTATATCTAACTTTTCCAACCCATGTGGAAAAATTTCAAACTGAATAAAAGCCTTTTCTACAGTGTCTTTGCATATTGATTTTTTAGAATTAAAGTGCATCAAGTCAATAACTCTTTTTGCATTATTTATCGCATTTCTTGGTGTTTTTCTTGATCTATTCGCAATTTCTGATGTAGCTATTTCTTCAAATTCAATGTTGTTTTTAGTATAATATTGTTGAATAATCTTGTTAATTTCTTCATCTGTATACTCATTCATGTGAATTTTGACTCCAAATCTGTCAATTAATGGTTTTGATAAGCTTGAAAACTTTGTTGTAGCGCCAATTAAAGTTGTTTTTGGAATGTTAATTTTTAATTTTCTCGCACCTGGTCCAGTTCCAATTAATACATCTATAAAAAAATCTTCCATCGCGGTGTATAATATCTCTTCTGCAAAAATTGATATTCTGTGAATTTCATCTATAAACAACACTTCGTTTTCTTTTAAAGAAGTGATTATAGATACTATGTCGCTTGCTTTTTTTACCGCAGAACCTGTTATGCTTCGAATTTCTTTGTTTAATAACTTTGCTATAATAAAAGATAGAGTAGTCTTTCCAAGACCAGGCATTCCGTGTATTAATATATGATCGTGATGTTTTCCTGTTTTAAG
>CAXNCX010000064.1:0-4494 GCA_964201065.1 Candidatus Deianiraeaceae bacterium
TTCTAAGGTTTTAAATTGTAATTCCGATCTTTCGGTAAGTTTATTTAAATTATCAATATAAGTCTGATGATGTTTGTCATAATGTAAATCCATGGTTTCCTTCCATATTACAGGCTGTAAAACAGTTTTTTCATATGGCAATTTTTTTAACTCAAACATTTTAAACAATTATTACTTATTCTTTCTACGAAATATATTAAATATTTTTGTTTTCAAGCATCTTTTAACTCCGTCAGATCGTTTTAAAGATTTGTAAAAAATCAAAGACCCTCTTACCTTTTCGCCATCAGAGACATGACTTTTGATATAATAATCAGCTAAATTCATAACTTGTGCGTCCTGTATGTTAATAATAACATCGTGTTTTGTTTCAAGGGCATGTAAGTCTTTTTTACACTCAGTTATGAGATATTTTTTTACCATTTTATCAACATGAAAGTCGATTTTATTATTTGCAAGTTGTTTTGATTTTAGTAATATCTCTTCCAGTTTAGATAAAATTTCTCTCGCAATAAATAAAGGGCTTCTCATTCTTCCGTTGCCCTTACATGCCGGACAAGAATTCGTTGACATCTCAAGAACACTCGCTTGCATTCTTTGTCTTGAAATTTCCATTAATCCAAACTGACTAATTCTTGAAAATTGAATTCTTGACCTATCTTCTTTAAAGGCATTTCTTGTAACTCTTTCTATCTCTTTTCTGTTTTCAAGAGCGTTCATGTCAATAAAGTCAACAACTATAAGACCACCAATTCCTCGTAACTGTATTTGCTTTGCAATTTCCTCTGCCGCTTCAAGATTTGTCTTTAAAGCCGTGGTTTCAACATCTTTTTCTGATGTTGCCTTACCAGAGTTGATGTCAATTGCAGTTAATGCCTCAGCTTGATTTATAACTAGGTAGCCACCTGAAGCAAGATTTACTATAGGATCCGTTAAGTCTGATAGCTTGTCATATATTCCGTATTTACCAAATAACTCACCATGAATTAATTTTATTTTTTTAATCTCATTTGGCATTAGCTCTTTCATGTATTTTTTTATTCTTTCAAATCCCTCATTTGTGTTTACAAGCACTCTGTTGATATTCTTTTTAACATATTTATCACGCAATATTTGTTCTAGCAAGTCAATTTCTTGATATATTAAACACACTTTTTTTGCTTCTAGTGTTTTTTTTCTAATTTGTTTCCATAAATTCGCAAGATAGCTGTAGTCTCTTTTAATATCAGCCTCGCTTGCATTAACACCTGCTGTTCTGATGATCAAGCTCATTTCTTTTGGAATTTTACATGTTTTTGCAACTTCAAGCAACCTTCTTCTTTCGGTTTGAGATTCAATTTTTCGTGAAACTCCGATCCCGTTTGCACTATTTGGCATAAATACACAATATCTACCAGCAAATGTGATATATGTGCTAAAGGAAACACCTTTATTGCCTCTTTCATCTTTTGTTGCCTGAACTAAAAGCATTTGACCTTTTTTAACAACTTCTTGTATACTGTATCTTTTATGAAAAGTAAATCCCTTTGAAACATCAAAAGGCTCCTCTTCTTCGTTTGTGTCAATTATGTGATCATTTAAAGATTGATTGTAAAGCTGTTCTTGTAAAATTTCATCTTGAATTTTTTTCTTATCAAATTCAGGTATTTGATAGTAACTAGGGTGAATTTCAGAAAAAGGCAAAAAACCTGATTTTTCTTCACCATAATCCACAAATGCAGCTTGTAAAGAATGTTCAATTCTTACAACTTTCGCAAGGTATAGATTAGATTTTAAGCTTCTTTGATTTTCTGTAACAAAATCAAAGTTACAAATTTTTTCTTTTTTATCTAAACCAACTATTTGATAGTCGTTATAGTTTTTGTAGTTTATCAACAAAGATTCTGTGCTCATATTTTGAATTTAATAAATTTCATTTACTCATGTAATATTTTATCTTAACTAAAATAACCTCAACACATCTCGACTTGAATATAAATCGTGTATGTAAAGTTATCAAAAATATATATTAAAATTTTTCACAACTTTCAGAGAATAAAATAAATTAGATATATTAAAATTCAATTAAAAAATCATACTTGTTTTTAATTTATCTTACAACACAAGTAAATACAAATAATTAAGCGATATAATTCTGTGTCAGATTTTATTCATTTAAGAATCAAAGCTGAATATTCTACTTTAAATAGCATATGCACAACAGAAAATATATTTCAAAAATGTAAAGATTATAGCCAAATCTCAGCATGTCTAATGGATGATTCAAATCTATCTGGTTCGTTTTTATTTTCAAAAATCATCACAAAGGCCAAAAAAAAACCACTTCTAGGCTTGAACATAAATTTATTTTCAGATCAAAAAGGTAACATAAATTATCTTGGAGCAATCGGATTAATTGCTAAAAATCAAAATGGATACCAAAATATTTTAAAAATTCTCTACATTGCTAGTGAAAACTTTAATATCAAAAACCTTGAAATTCCAAGCTTCGACATAAACATTCTTCATCAATACTCACAAGATATAGTTTGTTTAAGCGGTGGAATTGATGGAATAATCAGAAAATTAACTTCAGAAAATAATACAGAATATGGAAAAGAATGTATTGATATTTTAAATCAAGCTTTTAAAAACAATTTTTATCTTGAAATCATAAGATCAGGCTTAAATAAAGAACAGCAAGCAGAAAGTTTTATACTAGAACAAGCATACTCAAAAAATATACCAATTGTCGCAACAAATGATGTAAGATTTATGGAAAAATCTCAATTTGAAGCATACGATGTATTAAGATGTGTAAAAAGCAATGAATATGCCGATGATATAAATCGTGAAAGATTAAACAACAATCTTTACTTTAAAAGCTCAGAAGAAATGAAAGAATTGTTTTCAGATCTGCCTGAAGCAATAGAAAACACAATGCAAATTTATCAAAAATGTTCATTTTTTGTTGAATCAAGACCACCATCTTTACCGAAATTTAGTCAAGATAAAGATGAAGTTGAAATTGTAAGAGAAGAAATTGAAAAAAGCTTAGATAAAAAAATTCAAGATGGCGAAGTTGACCCAAAACAAAGAGATGAATATTCAAATAGAATGTTTTTTGAACTAGATGTCATCAAGAAAATGGGCTTCTGTGGATACTTTTTAATTGTTTCAGATTTTATAAAATGGGCAAAAAATAATAAGATAGCTGTTGGGCCAGGGCGAGGCTCTGGTGCGGGTTCTATTATTGCATGGCTTTTGCAAATCACAAATATAGATCCAATAAAATATGGCTTACTTTTTGAAAGATTTTTAAATCCAGATAGAGTATCAATGCCCGACTTTGATATAGATTTTTGCCAAGAAAAGCGGGAAAAGGTAATTGAATATGTAAAAGAAAAATATGGCAAAGAAAAAGTTGCAAGTATAATAACATATGGAAAAATGCAGGCTAAAGCTGTATTAAAAGATGTTGGTCGGGCTTTACAAATTCCATATATGAGGGTTGATGAAATATGTAAATTAATTCCTTTTAATCCTCTTGAACCAGTTACAATAGAAAAAGCATTAAAAATGGATGCAAATCTTGCAGAAGCAAGGCTTGAAGACCCTGATATTCAAAGACTTATTGATGTGTCTTTGGAGCTTGAAGGTTTAAATAGGCATTCGTCTACTCATGCTGCAGGAATAATTATAGCAGATCAAAACATTATACAAATTGCTCCAGTTTATGTTGATAAAAACAGTGACATACCCATTCTAGGATACAACATGAAAGACGCTGAGTCTACAGGGTTTGTTAAGTTTGATTTTTTAGGTTTAAAAACGCTGACAATTATTCAAAAAACAACGAATCTTATTCAAAAAACTAAAAATATAAATATTGATATAGATAAAATACCACTTGATGATAAAAAAACATTTGAACTTCTAAGAAGTGGTAATTTAAAAGGAGTGTTTCAACTTGAATCTGCACTTCCAAGACAGGTTTTACAAAAAATAAACACAGACAGAATAGAAGACATAATGGCAATTACATCTCTTAACAGACCAGGTCCTATGGAAAATATTCCAGCCTATATTAGACGAAAACTTGGTGAAGAAAAGCCAAATTATTATTTTGATTGTCTTGAAAACGAGCTCAAAGAAACTTTTGGAATTATAATATATCAAGAACAAGTAATGAATGTGGCTAGAATTATTGCTGGATATTCAGTTGCCGAAGCTGATCTTTTGAGACGGGCAATGGGTAAAAAAATTCAGTCAGAAATGGATCAACAAAAAGTAATATTTGTAAAAAAATCTCTTGAAAAAGGCTTAATTTCTTCAAATGATGCAGAAAAAATGTTTTCTATTATTGAAAAATTTGCTGGATATGGATTTAATAAATCTCATGCGGCTTGCTATTCTATAATTTCATATCAAACTGCGTACTTAAAGGCACATTTTCCTGTGGAATTTTTGACCAGCATGATGAATGTTGACATTGAGGACACAGATAAAATCGCA
>CAXNCX010000065.1:0-4382 GCA_964201065.1 Candidatus Deianiraeaceae bacterium
CAAATTATCTGACTTAAAACATCCGGAGGGGTTATTATGCCAGAAATAACAAAACTTAAAAATATAAAAATTCGTCTAAAATTTCTTAAATCTTTAAAATCAATAACGCCATATCTTGCTAAAATTAATATCAGCACAGGAAATTGAAATACAACCCCAAAACAAAAACAATAAAACAAAAGAGATGAAACATAGGTTTGAAAGTTTATGTTAATACTTACTTGGTTAAAAGTATTTTTAGTGAAATCCATAAAAAAGTCAACAGCTTTTAAAGTTAAAAAACCATTAAAAATAAGACCTCCTGCTAAAAATAAAACAACACTTAAAATAAACATTATCTTAAAAAAATTTCTATCTTTTTTTCTCCAAGATGGGCAAATAAAACCATATACTTGATAGTAAAATATAGGAAGACTCAATATTAAACCGGAAAAAAATGCAATATTTAAAGCAAGTAAAAAGCCATCAGAAACCCCAAAAATTGAGTAATTTATATTACTTTGCACAAATGGTTTTGATAGCACAGAAATGATTTTTTCTTTAAATATATACGCAATTACTGAGTTCATAAATAAAACAAAAAGACACCATCTAAGTCTTTTTTGAAGCTCAATAAAGTGTTCAAAAATATGTGCCTTATAACGCTTGCGCAAGTTTTTGTACTTCATGAATCAATTGCTTAATATTGGTTACTTTTATTAACAACACGCCGTCAATTTTAAGATCAACATCAGGGATAATAAAAGTTTTTACGCCAAATTTTTTCGCTTCCAAGACTCTCTCTTTAATTTTATACTTTCCTTTAATAACACCAGATAATCCGATCTCTCCGATTGCACAAATATCACTTAAATTTAAATTAAAATAATTTTTAAGAATTGCTATGGCAAAAGATAAATCAGCCGTGCTTTCTTGTGTTGAAAAACCTGACGCAATTGTCACATATACATCGTTTTCATAAAATTTTAAGCCATTTTTTGAAAATAATGCTAAAACTACAGAAAGTCTATCGTTATCCCAGCCAATAACAACTCTTCTTGGAACAGGTATGTAGCTTTTTGTGACCAACGCTTCAACTTCAAGTAAAAAAGATCTTTTAGACTCTGAAGTTGCAAAAAAAACTCTCGAATTTGTACCAGAAGATAGAAAAAATTCTGATGGATTTGTGACACAAACAAGCCCTGTCTCTGTCATTTGAAATATACCAATTTCATTAACGCTGCCAAATCTGTTTTTAACACACTTCAAAATTCGTGTACCATATTCATGAGACTCTTCAAAGTTTATAATTGTATCTACGATATGCTCTAAGACTTTAGGTCCTGCAACTTGACCATCTTTGTTAACATGTCCTACAATTACTATTGCAACATTATTTTCTTTAGCGTAGTTTGTTAGTATTGCGGTTGCAGTTCTAACTTGACTCACGCTTCCTATATTTCCTTCTACTTCACTTGAATAGATCGTTTGTATAGAGTCTACTATTAACAACTTAGCATCTATATCTTTCGCTACCTCAATTATTGCTTCAACACAGGTATTATTTAAAAAATCAACATCTTCAAGAGTAAGTGTAAGTCTTTTTGCTCTATCAAGCACCTGATTTCCTGATTCTTCACCAGAAACATAGAGTACTTTTTGTCTCTTAGACAGGTTATTGGCGATTTGCAGCAAAAGAGTAGATTTGCCAATACCGGGAGGGCCTGACACCAATATCACGCTTGAATTTTGAATACCCCCTGACAATACTCTGTCAAATTCTTGAACTTCAGTTATAATTTTTTCTTCTATAAAATTTTCAAAATTAGATAATTTTTTAACTTCTTTGTTGTTTGCATCTTTTGAAAAAACTTTGCTTATTTTTGTAATTTTTGATTCTTTAAACTCTTTCATTGTATTAAAAGAGCCACATGAAGTACATTTTCCAAGCCATTTTTTAGACTCAAAGCCGCAGTCAGAACAAAGAAACATAATTTTCTAAAAACAATCACATTTAATTTTTCCTTTGACACTTAAAAAACAATCTTTATTATATCCCGAGTACAAAAATTATTTTATATGGACGCAGTAGCTTTTAAATATTTGTCAGTTGGCTTGATGTCATTTGCATTTGCAGGTGCAGCTATTGGTGTGGGTAAAATATTTGCCGCAGCTTTAGAAGGAATAGCAAGAAATCCATCCGCAGAAGACAAAATTGCTAAATACATTTTCGTTGGGGCAGGTCTTGCAGAAGCTATGGGTTTATTTGCTCTAGTTTTGGCATTATTGTTAATGTTTACTTAATATTCAATAATATTGAAGAATTTTTTATTTTTCCTATTAGCTTAAACTTTTTTC
Source organism: Candidatus Deianiraeaceae bacterium (assembly GCA_964201065.1). Taxonomy (GTDB): domain Bacteria; phylum Pseudomonadota; class Alphaproteobacteria; order Rickettsiales; family Deianiraeaceae; genus CAXNCX01. The sequence continues at coordinate 2,338 of CAXNCX010000065.1, forward strand.
TATATTGAAGTTTATTTGGTTTTTATAACTACATAGGTTTTGTGATGATTTTTTGACACAACCTAGGCTAGAAAATAAGTTTTTTACTTTCTTTAATTCTACATTTTTTTGACATTACCATAATTTTCTGTATAATATATAATAACTTAAATATTATTATATGGAAAAGAGTGTCGCAATACAACCTAGCAAAGCCGAAATAAGAAACATATGCAATCTTTTTTTATGCTATGAAAATATCGTAACAAAATATATCAATACTGGTGTCAGATCTCGAAATAACAGCCTAGAAAATATTAAAAAAGAAATTAACGAAACAAGGCTTTTTGCATTTAGATCATCTGAAGATTTAAGTCAATCAAGTGTGCTCACAGGAGATGAACTTGAAAAAATTAACAACATCATCGACAATCTAAATCAAATTGAATTGACTATTAAAAAAATTAAAAATGATAACAATTTAGATTTGGAAGCAGTATACAAACAAGACAATCTACAAAATGTATTAAATTTTATTACAGATAATACAATTTCAGAAGAAATGGTCAACACACATCAAGGATTGAGTGTTGATTTATTTGAATTTTTTTTAAAAACTGGAGCATCAATAACAAAACTTGCAAAAGAACTCAATAATCAATCTTGCAAAGAAATTGAAAGTAAGTTTGATTCAATTAAAACTTTGTTTACGGCAAGTAATCCAGGGCTAGAAAAACATATACAAAACGCTTTATCAAACAATCAATACATCAGAAATGAAAGAGGCAACATAGAATCCGCATTTGTAGATAAACAACAACAAGATCATGTCTTAAAATATGAAATTTTTAAAAATTGTGCAAAAGTTTTAAAAGATATGCAGGTTGAAATTTCTAAACTTGGGTTAGAAAAACATGCAAAAGAAGAATATTCCATACTTTCCTCAAAACATAACTTAGATGAAAACTATTTTAAACCTGTAGAAACTAAAATATCAGACACTAACCAATTACAGACTACCCATTACGCTCAAAATACAATAAACCAACAATCATACAGCCCTAATCAAAACGCTCCCACAACAAATACATGCAGTCTAAATCCTTTTACATTATTTAAAAAGCAACATTAGTCCCTTATACTAGACCGCTTCCAAGAGAGGTAAAGACTAAAATATCGCTCTCTTGATTTTATTTTTATCTAAAATGTTCTTAATACTATCGACATTTTTGTCAAAAAGTCTGCTATGGTCTCAGGTGAGAGATGAGATTAAATTGTTGTTAAATTAAAAGAACGACAAAAAGACACAAACCTTTATTTTTTTTATGATATTTAGCCTATTTTTTCATAGTTTGTATAAAAATATGCACGAAAAACTTGACTAATATTTTATTATTTTTATTTCAGTTATTGAATTAATGATCGCTATGAATAAGCCTGAAAAGAAAATGAGATTTAGTTTCAAGTCTTTTGACAGAAAAATACTTGACAATGTTGTACAAAATTTATTGGGTTTTTTGAAAAAAAGTGGTATAGAGTACTCTCATCCAATTCCATTACCAAAAAAAATACACCGTGAAACAGTTTTGACTTCCCCTCATGTTAATAAAGACGCAAGGGAGCAGTTTGAAAGAATTACATATAAGCTTTTCTTAGATGTAAGTATTGCTAATCAAGATTTTCTAGTGAAATATCTAGAAGATTTCGAAATTCCAGCAGGAATCGGGGTTAATGTTAAAATGATTTAACAATTTTGATTTAGTAATTTTTAATTGGGGCGTCGCCAAGTGGTAAGGCAGCGGTTTTTGGTACCGCCATTCGTAGGTTCGAATCCTTCCGCCCTAGCCATTATTTTTTGTATGTTTGTTGTTTTATTGAAAAACACATTTTTAAACAGGTTCAACAATAGATGTGGTTAATCCGCGTCGTATATATATTTTTTTCTTATAATTTTTATACCTTTTTGTGTTTGATATAAAAATATTCTGTAAAAACACATAATATATTTTTAGTTTTATTTATTTTTTATTTTTATGAAATACTATATTTTAATTTTAATTACTACA
>CAXNCX010000066.1:0-4307 GCA_964201065.1 Candidatus Deianiraeaceae bacterium
AGCTCAAAGAATTAAACTTGCAAAAGAACTTTCAAGAAAAGCAACAGGAAACACTCTGTACATTCTTGATGAACCAACAACTGGTCTGCACATGGTTGACATTAAGAAGTTACTCAGCGTGCTTCACACTCTTGTTGACAGCGGGAATACCGTAATAGTAATCGAGCACAACCTTGATGTTATAAAAACTGCAGATTATGTAATTGATGTAGGACCTGTTGGAGGTGACGAAGGCGGTCAAATCGTTGCATCTGGAACGCCTCTTGAAATTGCAGAATCAAAAACTAGCGTAACTGGTCCATATTTAAAAGAGGCTTTGAATACAAAAAAGATAAAATCATAGCTTTTAAATTGTTTTTGCTACTTTCCAATACAGAAATTGGCAAAAACATTATCCAAAATCTCATCGTGTGCTATTTTCCCTATAATATTTTCAATATTAACGATACCTTGACGAATTAGCTCATACTGAATTTCAATATTATTATTGTAATCAAAAATATTTAAAATTTCATATACATTTTTCAAAAACGCTAAATGTCTTTGATTCATACATACAGGATTAGATTTATATTGTGTAAATTTTTTAACTCTGGCTTCCAAAACAGACATAAATTCTTCCAAGCCCTCTTTTGTTTTAATCGACAAGCCAATTCCGTCAGACTTTCCAGAAAAATCTATTTTATTTGTAATTAGTATGTCATCGGGCTTTATCTCACCTGTATAAGGCTCGTCTTTTGTTTGAACTATAATAGAAAAATCACTATTTTTATAGCTTTCAAAAGATTTCTGCACTCCAATTTTTTCAATCTCATCATCGGTTTCTCTGATGCCTGCGGTGTCAAAAAGTCTGACTAAATTACCTTTAATTTTAATATCCGTAGAGACGATATCTCTTGTTGTACCGGGTTTGTCATAAACTATCGCGACATCAGATTTTGCAAGATAATTAAGCATAGATGACTTTCCGACATTTGGCTTTCCAATTATACTAACCTTAACACCGCTGAATATACGGTCTATTGTTTTTTCGTTTTCAATGTATTCGCTTAACTGAGCCAAAATCTCGCTAACTTCAGATCTAATAAAAAGCGAATCTCTTTCTGGAATTTCTTCGTCAGAAAAATCTATATTTATCTCCATAATTGATAATATTTTTATAAATCTACTTTTGAGTGTTTTGTAAAAATTTGACACCCTACCCTCCATCATCATTAAAGACAATTTATGTTGCTCTTGGGTAATAGAATTAACGAGTGAATTAATGCCCTCTGCTTGAACAATATCAAGCTTTCCGTTAAGAAAGGCTTGCCTACTGAATTCACCATTTTGAGCATAAAATACATTCTCGTATGACGATAAAATCTCTAAAACTTTTTGTACAACATACGGACTACTATGTAAAAATATCTCAACCACATCTTCCCCTGTGAAAGAATTTGGAGACTTAAAAAACAAAACAACAGCATAGTCTAAATGGCTGCCATTTTCATCAAAAATATTAACGGGTTGAGCTTGTTTGTGTTTAATATTTATATTTTTACGAGAAATTAAATGCAAAACATCAAGCGCTTTTGCTCCTGAAATTCTAATTCCAGTAACCGAGCCACCAATTGCCGTTATGGGTGCAAAAATTGTTTTATTCAACATCGTTATATTCTGTAAGGCTTTTTTACAAATTATTACAGTCAATTTAATAAGCAATACGGCTTTGTATAAAATAAATTTGACAACTTGTTAAAAAAAGGTATAATTTTTATATAATATATGGATGGTATGGAACGAAAGAAAGATAATAAACGAAAGAAAGATAGTAGTTTTTTAAAATCATTAACGGATTGGGATCTGACTCTGTTGTTAATGGAAAATTTAGAGACAAATCTGGCCCTAAATAATCAAAATCATGCCATCTATGAAGGATTTTTTAATGATTTAAATACTATTCTTATTGAATACATTGATGAGCAAAATCGTAAAAATAGTACAGACATTAAATTGGATAGATTCAGATTAAAAACACTACAATATACAAATAATAAATTAGAGAATCAAAACTATAATCATGAGAAGATCTATAATGATAATATTACAATGTATAATACAATAATAGATCTTTGGAAAAGACTTGGGAATGAACAAAATCAAAAACCAAATGATGATGCAATAACAAATTTACAGGAGAAAATAAAAAAATTTACTGATACAGAAAATATATTAACAAATCAACAGATTGCGGTTTTGATTAATTTTCGGAACAACTTAATGAGTTTTACTCGTGAAGGTATTGTTTACATTCCAAGCTTGAGTCATTCAATCAAAAAATACGCAGTAAACACTGACGGAACTTTAAACAAAACAAACTTTGAAAAAATACTAAAATTCAATCAAAACATATCGAATCTTGACATCAAAACATTTAATGATACTTTAGCTAGTATAAATGTAGAGCTACTTGATGAAAAAGCTCTGGAAATTCGAAAACAAACTCAGCAACAACAGCAAAATCAACAGCAAATTCAAAGTAATCTTACTACAAGTTTATATAATCAAAGTATACAATTTCAACCGCAACAACAGCAATTTCAACTGCAACAGCAATTTCAACAGCAAAATGATAACTTCTATAGTTTTGGTGCTGGACAAAGTAGTCTTCAAAACAATAGTAGTATATCTTTTGATTTATCTAACAGTGATAACAATCAACAAAGTATGCCAATTCAACAACAGCAATTTCAACTGCAACAGCAAAAAATTAAACCGCAAAATGATTTTAACTCAAGTTTAAAATTTAGTCAACAAGAGCAAAGTCTGCAACAGCAAAATCAACAACAAATTCAAGTAGAAGATGATAATCATGATATACCTGAAGAAGGTGTTACTTCAAGAATAATAAACAAAAAAAATGGTTTTCAAACCATGTCTACAGTAAAAGTTGGTGATACATTCATAAAACAGATGCTCGGAAAACTTGGGGAACAATCTTCAACAATTCAAACACAACAACAAAAAATTAAAAACCTAGAAAATCAGTTGAATCAAAAAAATTCTAAACAGATAAAATTGTCAATGGTCCAAGAGGAAAATGAAGAAATTGATGTTGATTATTATTACACATTAATTGCAGAAAATCAACAACTTAGAGCTGAAAATGAAAAACTAACTCAAGAAAATAAAAAGCTTACAACACACAATACAGCCCTAACTCAAAAAAACAAAGAGCTTGAAAAACAAAATAAAAACTTAGAAACTGAAATTACAAACTTTAAACAACAAGGTAGTTTTAGAAAAAAAAAATTTGACTAATATACAACCAGCTCAACCTATGCCTCAACAAGAAATACTAGGAATAGAAGCAATAAAATCAAAGCTAAAAGAATATGTAGAAAAATTAGACACAACATTTATCAACGCTAATAATTACAACAAAAAAAATCAACACATTACTTATGATGATTGCAAGCTTTATTATGATATATTACTAAAAGCTTTTTCCAATCCTCAAGAAAATCCATATATCAAAACAAAAATATCAAGTAAGTTTGTGTCGTTTATGAATGACATTCCTAATAATAAGAATATCATGGATTTATTAAATCAATTCAATATTTTGCATGCACAACAAAAACAACAACTAAACAACCCAAATAACAACACCAATAATCTCAACAATCAATATCAAAAAAATTATTAACTAAAAAATTTTCTAACTGTGTCAAAAAAACTTTGAGTGCCTTCGTGGTTGTTGTGCCCTGTGATTTCTGCAAATTTTTTAAGCAATTCTTTTTGGTCTTTATTAAGATTCTTCGGAGTATCAGCTTTTATGGAAATATACAAATCCCCTCTTCTGCCCCCAGATTTTAATATAGACATACCATTTCCAGCAGATCTTATTGTGGTGCCGGTTTGCGTACCCTCAGGAATTTTAATGCTTATTTGCTTGCCTTCAATCGTAGGAATTGCAACTTCCCCACCAAGAACAAGAGTTGTGAACATAATTGGCACTTCACAAGCCAAGTCATCACCTTTTCTGACAAAAATAACATGTTTTTTAACCGTAATTGCTACATATAAATTACCAGCAGCTCCCCCATTTTGCCCAGCATCTCCAAGACCCGCCATCTGAATTGTCATGCCGTCTTGTGCACCAGCTGGTATGTCTACGATATGCTTTTTGCGTGTAGTTTTTGCACCCGTTCCTCTACATTGTCTGCAAGGATTTTGAATTATCTCTCCTGCACCTTGACACCTCATGCATGCTTGTTCGACCACAAAAAAACCTTGTTGCATTCTAACACTTCCGTTTCCTT
>CAXNCX010000067.1:0-4285 GCA_964201065.1 Candidatus Deianiraeaceae bacterium
GTTGAGCTTGAAGGGAATATTACAAAGATTAAGGATAGTATTGTTTTATTAAAGAGAACAAAAGACTTTTCTAGTTCTACCGATAGTGTTTTTAGAGCTAATATCTCTACTGATACTGAGAATTTTAGAGTTAATATTGATAAGATTAGGGCAGAATCGCTAATATTAATGAAGCAACATAAAGAGGCACTTGGAGATTTGGAAGGCATAAGAAATAGCATGAGAGATAGTATGCCAAAAAATGCCCCAATCAATGAATTGGCAGAAAAACTACTATCTTCATTAGATCCTAAAATGACACAAACTGATATTGAGAATTTGGTAAAAAAACTATCATCACCTACACCTAAAGATCCTGCGATGAGTGAAGAGGATGTTAGAAAGCTTATTGAAGATTTAATGACAAAGGCCACTCCTGCAATGACTGAAGAAGACAAATGCAATATTTTGGCTCGTTTGGAAAAAATTGAAGAGGATATGGCAGAAATTCAAGACAGCATTCCAGAAATGAAACAATTAATTGACATTATGTCATCAAAAGTTAATGAACATGATAGAGCTATTTTTGATTTAAAAGATAGGGTTGACCAACTAGATCCTTTAAAAGATACCAAGCTTGATAAAGATGAGTATTTAAAATTAAAAAAAGAATTTGATAAAATGGTAACTGATTTTGCAGGGAATAAACAAATTGTAGAAAAGTTCCAAAAAGAAATACAAAAACAAATTTCAACCTTAGGTCCAAAAAATATATCTATTCCAGATAAAAATAGTCAGTTTGATTTAGAAGGTGATGTTAATTACCAATTGTCTGGAATTTCTGGAATTATAACAACAGCTATTGTAATGAGTGCTCTTTTACTATTGAGCATCTCAACTGTTGTTGTTGCAGTTGCATCGAGTGTGGCTGCAGGGCTTTTTGTATCTGTTGTTGTGGCTATTGCGACTAAAAAAGATAAGCTTAGTGTTGCACAAAATACTTCAAAAAAGATATACCCAACAACTCCTCCTCAAAGCAGTCTGGAAACAACTCGAACCACACAGGTGACAAGTAGTAAATAGAAAAAATTATTGTTTTGTTTTTTGGATTTTTATTAATGTTCTGTTGTTGTTTTAATTTTTTAAAACATGTCGTATGAATTAATGCTTGAATTTAAAGGACATCCAACTGTAGGACATTTTTGACCTTTCATAAGGAATACTTCAACCGCTTTTGCATCATTTTTACTTAATACCATTCCAAATAAATGAAATGCTACACTGAAAAGAAAAATTTTAAAATTTGAAGTCAGTATAAATCCGGTCATTGATATGAGAGAGTTAAGTGCAAAAAATGAAAAAGAAACTCCGCCTATCATTGCTGGACGAGTCAATCCTAGAAACAGTCTGTCGCTTTGAATTATACCTCCGTCTGCCATAATAGATAATAGTTTTTATATTAATAAATTTAACTAAATTTAAGAATAATGCAAGTAATTCTTGAAAATAAATTTTTCTTTTTAAATATTAGTTAGTCGAAGAAATTTCTATTTAAATATTTATATGAGCATTAAGTCACACTACACACTTTTGTGTGAGAAAAAAGATGTCTTTGGAAAAAGAGAAAATAAAAAAATAAAAGCAGAAGGCAAGTTGATAGTTGATCTTTATTTCAAAGATTCTTCTGCATTCCATATGGTTACTGATTTAAAATTTTTTAAATCATTGATTGTTAATCCAACTTTTTTAACTCAAGTTGTTGAAATACAATATGAAGGCAAAAAATATCATGCTGTTGCTAAAGCCGTAAACTTTGACTCATTATACAAAGATGTCTTTTCTGTTGAATATGCAGAAATTAAACCTGATTGTCTTGTTGAATATATTGCTCCTGTTCAGATCATTAACCATGACAAATGCGTTGGTATAAAAAGAGGTGGTAAAGTTGTTCAGTATGCACATGAAGTACGCTTAAAAGCACTTCCAAAAGATATGGTTGATAGGGTTATATTTAATCTTGATGGTGTTGAATATGGTAATAAGCTGTTTGTAAGAAAAGCTGAAAATTTAAATCAAGGAATCAAAATTGTACATGACATTATGGTTGCTAAAATTGTAGGTCGTGTAAAAGCGGATGCAGAACAAAAACCAGCAGCATAATTATGGATGTTATTTTTTACATAGCTGGTGTATTATTTTTATCAATTTCACCTCTATGTCTGTTTTTTTTAAATAAAAAAAACACAGAGCTACTTATAACAAAAGGTAAAAATCAACTTTTAGAAAAAGAAATAGAGTTTTTAAAATGTTCCATTCAAGATAAAAATATTTTACTTGAAAATTTACAAAAAGATATATCTGAAAAGGTTTCTTTTGCAACAAGTGACAAAATCAATCCAATATTATTACAACTTCAAGAAAAGCTTAGCAAGTCAAATGAATTAATTTTTGAAAAAAACAAAACTTTTCAAGATTCTATTCTAGAAAAAAATGCCAATACGATGCAATCAGTTGTAAAAGATATTATGGATAAAATTTCTCATATTGAAAAATCTGAAGAAGTTAATAAAAATGGTGTCTTTGACTTAAGAGGTCAGTTTAGTAAATTCATTCGTTGTTTTGATCATTCTGGTAAATCAGGAAGAATTGGCGAAGCGTCTTTACTTTCGCTTCTTGAGGCGTGCGGTTTTAAGGAAGGCTTTAATATGTACTCGCAACTCAACATGCAGACATCTGAGCTAGATGGTGATAAATTTCAAAATTTAAGACCTGATTTTGTGTTAAGACTTCCAGAGGGAAGATTTGTCTTAGTGGATAGTAAAATGTCTCAATCTTTTGTTACTGACGAAATTGATGAAAATTTGTGGATTAATGAGGTAAAAAAATCTTTAAAAGTGTTGGTTGATAATTTTGCGAAAAAACCTTATATATCAACACTTGAAAGTTATATGCAACAGCAATATGGAGACTCAGTTTCTGTGTATGATTTTAGCATTATTTTTCTACCAACTGACATTGCATTTGAACAAGTTAGTAAAAACTGTGGAGACATATTAAAAAATGCGTGGTCAAGTAATATTATTGTTTGTGGTCCAAGCGGAATGTTATCAATTTTACATGTTTTAAGAGAAAATCGTCGTGTATATGAAGTCAATAGTCAATATCAAAGCAACCTTGAAAGTATGCAAAAAATTATTAAAATGATACTTACGGTTATGGAAAAAACTGGTGAAATTGGTCTAAATTTAAGCAAAGCAGTTGAACGATACAATTTGGTTGCGAATGCTTTTAATAGAAAGCAATTTTTAGACTCCGTTCATAAGCTGTCAGTAATTGACGGTAAAAATGAAAATACTTTGCAAAAAGCTAAATATGGTAAAAGTTTGCCAATTTACAATATCACAAAGCAACTTCAAGGAGATGTTTTTGATATAGACGATCAAGATTCTTCACAGAAAGGTTTGTTAAATGATAAATAATAAATTTGAGACAATTATTGTTGATCAAAGATTTGTTTTATCGCGACCAAAAATCTCTTCATTTAAACAAGCAAATGAAATGCTTGAATGCTACAATGACCCAGTGATGAGAGATTTTATAACATCCTCTTGCTTGCCAGTTGACATAAAGGGTGCATATGAAATGATTAGGTATTATCATGATCTTTTTATAAATAAAAATGGTCAAATGTGGTTCTTGGAAGATTCGTGTGTTAATAATAAATTTATTGGCACTTTTGGATTTCATATGATTGACTGGAACTCTAAAACCGCAGAGATTTCCTATGAAATTCATAAAAACTACAGAAAACAAGGCTTGTCTAGTTTGTGTGTGAAGTTGGTCTGTAAATATGCAATTAACATCTTAGGCATTCAAAGAATTGAGGCAGTATCTTTAATTGAAAATGTTGCATCGGTAAATTTCTTGCTTAAAAATGGTTTCAAGCAAGAAAAAATACTGCATAAACACCAATTCATCCACGGACAACTCATGGATTTTGCGTTAATGACGCTAGATATTTAGCTTTATTTTTCTTGTTTTTGTGAATTATGCGTTGTCTTTGTATTTAACTTAGGTTGCTCTGATTCTTTCCACATGTCGTCTGTATCTTTTTTATTTGCAATGCTTGGATTTGTTAAAATCATAACTGTTTCGTTATTAACCTTTAGATATTCTATTTGAAACGACAGTCTTTTTGTTGTGTCAATATTAGACATGTCATTCTTTGTTCTGTTTATTTTAAAATAAGCAGAATTTTGATTTGCAATTTTAAACCCAGAATGTCCAGTTGACCCTTGAGGTAGTA
>CAXNCX010000068.1:0-4201 GCA_964201065.1 Candidatus Deianiraeaceae bacterium
ATTTTCTGCAAAAGACGGAGATTTGGTTCTTTCAAAAGGTAGCTCTGGGTGGAATTTTGAGAATAAAAACAAAGTTTTTTATGAAGTTTTCCTTCGTGGAGGCAGTGCTTGCAAAGATTTTGAAAATCCACAAGTGGGGGATGAGGTTGTTTTACTTTAGGTTAAAAAGGTGAGAGTGTGGATTTAGCTTTACCTTTCCACGATATTTATTGTGTTTTTTAGTGATTTTTAGTGATTTTTTGTAAACAAACCTTGAGCAAAAAATACACTTATTTTGATGTTGTGATGTTTAGGCTGGGTTTCTTATATTAGCAATTGCTTTTTATTCATATTCTTCTATAAAAAATCAAAACAAATTCCAAATATGTTAGACTTTATTTTTAATTTCTATAAAAATTTATTAAAAGAAAATATTATAGATGATAATATCTCTTCTTTAATAAATAATGATTCTTTCCTGCCAAATGAATCTGATTTAGAGGAAAAGGAAGGAGTTTTAGATGAAATAGAAGAGGTTTTAGAAGAAATAGAATCTATAAAAGAAGAATACATAGAGAAAATAGAAAAAAGACAACAAACATTAAATAATAAAAAAAACCAAGTTTTGAATGAAATAAAAAATAGAAAACAAATATTAAGTGATCATAATTATATAATTCCTGACTTTTACGCAGAGAAATATTTAACTCCTGATGTTGTTCAGACATTTATAGATGACATAAAACGAGAAATTGAAGAACTAAAAAAATTTCCAAGTTCTAAAAAAGCAGGAGAGGCAACAGAAGATTGGATGAAAAGTGTAATTGACTTTGTAGAAAAGTATAAAAATAATTATGATTTTTGTTTACATAATTTAAATGAATTAAAGGATTTGCTAAATAAATATTTAGAGCCTGAAAAAACACTGTCTATTTTACTATCTATTTTTGATTGTCTTTATGATTATTGGTTTAAAAGTGAATTCAGAAGAAAAGAAGAGGAAGAAGAGCGAAAGAGATTTAAGCCTCGCATAAAAGATATTTTTCGTGAAAAAGTATCATACTTTATAGAAAACGCAATACGGAACAAAATAGATACAAAAGAAAAATATCATATTTATCATCTTACAGAACTTAAAGAAGAAATTGGCAAATTAAATGAAATAATTGAAATAACAAAGCAAGCAGAATGTATGAAACAAAAGTACATAGAAAAAATAGACAACATAAAACAAAAATTCACTAATGATTACATAGTTTTTGAAGATGAAGATTTGATGTCTGAAAAAATTGATGCATGTATTGAAAGTTTAGAAAAAGAAATGAAAGAATTGCAAAATTTTCCACAATCGACTAAGGAAGAGAAGATAGAATGTTACATGAAAAGGGTCGTTGAATTTGTAGAAAATCATAAAAATGATTATGTGTTTTCCTTGAATAATCTTTATGAATTAAAGGATACAGTAAATACATGTTGCAAGCCTAATTTACATACTTATAAATATGTGTTTAAAGCTTTTTTTGATTTAGAAAATTCATTGATAAAAGATATAAATCACGAACTATCAATAAAATCCAAAATTGCCAAATTTTATACGATGCCACTTAAGGCAAGATTAATAATTAAAAAAATAAAACAAGCTGAAGAAAGCTTTTATAAAGAACAAAATTCATACAACAAAGAAGTAGAGCTTATTCAAAAGCATTATGAGGAAGGGAATGAAAAATATTTACTCAAAATGGCTGGACTTGTTTTAAGCAAAAGTCATAAAAAAATATATAATCCAAAAGTTTTTAAATTTACAAAAAATAATAATTATTTCAATGTTAAAACTGACTATGAAGAAAAAAACAGCACATTAATTGCAGAAATATCACTGCCTACAGCTGATATGTTTTTTCAAGAAGAGCTGATTAAAGCAAAATTACTCAAAAAAAGAGAATTTTCCAAGCTTTATGACTCAGTTTTGTCTCAAATAGTACTTGTATTTATAGACAATTTATATAAATTTGATTACAAAAAACACATAAAAAATATTGTTTTAAATGGCTTTGTGGAAGGTTTTTCTAAGAGCACGGGTCAAAAAATTAATAACTGTATAGTTTCAGTTTCTATCACAAGAGAAAGATTTGAGGAAATAAACCTTAATCAAGTAGATGCAATAGAGTGTTTAAAGTTTTTAAAAGCTAGGATCTCCTCTGAGTTTATTAATATTGCACCAGTTAATCCAATTTTAGAGTTTGATAAAAACGACAAAAGGTTTATTTCTGCTGAAAACATCATAGATACTTTTGAAAACAGTACAAATCTTGCCACAATGGATTGGGATAAATTTGAGTATCTTGTTAGAGACTTATTTGGCAAAATGTTTTCAGAACATGGCGGAGATGTGAAGATAACACAAGCTTCCAGAGACAAGGGTGTGGATGCTGTGGTATTTGACCCAGATCCAATTCGCGGTGGTAAGTTTATCATTCAATGTAAACGATATAATAATGTTGTTGGCGTTTCAGATGTCCGTGATTTATGGGGGACTGTTATGCACGAAGGAGCAAGTAAAGGTATACTTGTAACAACGAGTCATTTTGGAATGGATTCCATTGAATGGGTAAAAGACAAGCCAATCACTTTAATTAATGGACAAAATTTATTGTCATTATTTCAAAAACATGGATATGATTTTAAGATTGAATTGGTAAAGTAGATTGTCGCTAAAACACAACAACACTAGCCCCCCATGTTAGGCCACTTCCAAGAGAGGTGAAAACTAAAATATCGCCTCTTTTAATTTTGTTAGTTTTAACCGCAAAATCCAAAGCCAGTGGGATTGTAGCACTTGATGTGTTGCCTTGTTTATCAAGTGTCATGATAAATTTATCCGCATCAATGCCTAAGTTCTCTGCAACTTTAATCAAAATTCTATAATTAGCTTGATGAGGAATGAACAAAGTAACATCTTCAGGCTTAATTTTATTTTTATCTAAAATGTTCTTGATACTCTCTGACATTTTAGTTGTAGCGTGTCTAAAAACCTCTCTTCCATTCATTTCAATTACTTGTTTTTGAGTTTCCTCTTTCTTCTTTGTAACTAACAAGTCTGCAAATTCACCACTTGCAAAAATCTGAGAATCTATAATATGGGAAAATGAAATATCGTTTGATAGTTGAGAGGTTTCAACTTTTTCTAAAATAACAGCCCCTGCACCATCTCCAAATAACACACAGGTGTTTCTGTCAGTCCAGTCAACAATTGATGAGTTTTTATCACTGCCTACAACTATTGCTCTTTTAAATCTACCTGTTTTAATCATTGAATCTGCAACATCAAGTGCATACAAAAAACCTGAACAAACTGCCTGCACATCAAAAGCAGGTGCACCATGAAACATTTTTAATTTTTCTTGCATGCGACATGCACAAGAAGGATAGTTTGTGTCTGAAGTTGAAGTTGCAACAATTAATAAATCAATATCATTTACGGTTAAATTTGCGTTTTTTAAGGCATCAAAACACGCCTGCACTCCCATGTCTGAAGCAAACTCATTCTCGCCTGCAATGTGTCTTGTTTTAATACCAGTTCTTTGAGTAATCCATTCATCGTTGGTGTCTACAATTTTAGATAAATCATCATTTGTTAAAATCTTCTTAGGCAAATAAGATCCAGTGGATATAATTTTTGAATATAACATGTTTTACTCGTTTATTTGTTTTGCTAAGTTTTGTTTATATTTTTTTATATTTTCAAGATGTTCTTGATAATCTTTAGCAAAAATATGTTCACCACTTCGGTCACCTTTTGCAACAAAATATATCGCATCAGTATGTTTTGGATGTAAAACCGCAATTATTGAAGATTTTGAAGGGTTACAGATTGGTCCAATAGGAAGACCTTTGATTTTATAAGTATTATAAGTACCTTCCATTTTTGTGTCTTTTCTGTTCAGTAACCGTGATAATTTTGTTTGTCCTCGTGTTATTTCATAAATTGTAGTTGGGTCTGATTGAAGCCTCATATTAATCTTTAGTCTGTTATAAAACAAACTTGCAATCATAGGCTTTTCATGCTCTATTCCAGATTCTTTTTCAACTACTGAGGCAAGTATAACTGCTTCTTGTTTTGATTTAAGAGGAATTGAATTGTCTCTTGTTTGCCAAGCTTCATCAATAAAATCTTGCATGTCTTTTTGCATTTTTTTGATCAACTTTTTTCTTTTAGTTAGCT
>CAXNCX010000069.1:0-4148 GCA_964201065.1 Candidatus Deianiraeaceae bacterium
TAATCGACTTTTGATAGTCTTGTACGAAAGGTATGCAAACTTGAAAAAAGTAGTAATGTGCGTTAACTTTGTCCAAATCTTTCATGAACATACCTCTTAAACCCCAGTATTCACAATATTTGATCTCAAACGGTACTAAACCTTCTGGCATAACTAAGGCATCACTTAAAACATTATAAGCATCTTCAGATGTGATATTTTGTTTTAAACCTAAAACAATTTCATAATGCAAATTAGTGCCATCAAAATGGTATTTTTTATTCATAAAAATTAAAATTCATTAACATACTTAAATAAACACTTTACGCATTTTAATAAAAATCAAGTCTATTTTTCTTTTAAAATTTTTTTTACCCCAAAAGCTGCCATCATAATGACACTAGTTTCAAGTAAAGTATCAAATCCTCGATACCCTCCCAAGATTGCAGTAACAATGTTTTCAAACCCAAAATCTAAAGATGTTCTGCTTAAATATTGATTTGCAATTTGCATGTGAGATATGTTATTTGGATTACCAAATGTTGGCAATTTAAAAACAGTATAAATGGTTAAAATTAACAACCCTGCAACCGCGTAAATCAAACTAACAATTCTAAAATCTAACCTTGATTCCTGTTTTTTATAATCCTCTTCATCTCCAATATAAAGCATGGTCAAAATAAATATTAAAGTTGACAATGCCGATCCTATTGCGGCCTCTGTAATTGCTACATCTGGTGCCTTCATTAATATATAAAACACAACAGTTAAGACGCTAAAAAGCCCTGATAAAACAATATTATTAATTACATTTTTAATAAATATTATTGAGATTAAAATTGTATAAATATAAACAATTATTACTGTGATAAACAATTCCATTTTAGTAATATTAGCTAACAAATGTCTATTAAATCTTTTTTTTATAAAAGCAAATGAATGTTGTTTCTGTATCAGTCTTTACATCTTTAAACAAAACACTTTTTTATCAAAATTACAATAATTCTAGCATTGGCGACTTAATATTAATAAAGGTAAGAAATCGTAATTATTACGGCGTTGTTTTAGAAATAAAAGAAATTGACATTGACAAGCTTCAAAAATGTAAACCAATAGAAAAAATTATATTAGAAAAATTTTTTGACCCTAAATTCATTAAATTCGCAACACATTTTTCAAATTATAACATATCTCATCTTGGTGAAGTTTTTTCTTTAAGCATTTCACAAGGAATTGAAAGTGCAGCAAAGGTTTTAACAGAAAACGAAGAACACCTGCTTGCGAATATACAAAGAAAAAAATTACTCATAAATTCTGATAAAACAAAGATAACCTCAGAGTTGTTCAAATATAATAACCAACAATTCGATAAAACACTTCAATTACAAGAGCTTAACATTATGCAAAAAGATGTTTTTCATAATATACAAAAAAATATAGATCAACATAAAACAGACTTAATATATGGAATCACTGGCAGTGGAAAAACAGAAGTATTTTTACATTTAGCAGATTTTATAATAAAAAACGATCCAACGGCACAAGTTCTAATAATGCTACCAGAAGTTATGCTTGTGGAAAATTTAATTCAAAAATTAAAAAATAGAATTAATGTACCTTTCACAATATGGCACTCTGGATTACATAAGAAAAAAACTGACATTGTTGATATTGTAACTGGAAAATCTAAAATAATTTTTGGAACAAGATCCGCTATGATGTTAAAGTACCAAAATCTAAAAGCTATAATAATTGATGAAGAACATGACGATTCGTACAAGCAATCAGAGGGAATTTTCTATCACGCAAGAGATATGTCTATATTGCGTGGTTTTTATGAAAAATTTCCTGTATTTTTATTTTCTGCCACACCAAGCATGGAATCTCTATACAATGTCTGGCAAAAAAAATACAACTTCTACAAGCTTGAAAGTAGATTTTTTGATTCTAAACTACCTAAGTTTAATTTTTCAGAATCTCCAAAGCAAACCCTGATTTCTGAGACGGCAAAAGAAGTTATTAAAAAAAACCTAGAAGATGAACTTCAAACTATGTTTTTTATAAACAAAAGAGGATACGCTAAATTTCTAATATGCACTTCATGTGGGAAAAAAGAAATGTGTGAAAATTGTGATTTTGCACTTTGCTATCACAAATCAAAAAATGCAATGAAATGTCACCATTGTAATGCTATAAAAAAAGTTGAAAAAAGCTGTAAATCTTGTAGCAGTAATATGTGTTTAGCCGATTTAACAGGAATTGAAAGTTACAACGAAAGCTTGATGTTAAAACATTTTACAAGCAAAAAACCCAAAATTACCATGATTTCAAGCGATATGATTACTTCTAAAACAAAAATGCAAGAAGTGTTAGACACACTTGTAAAAGACAAGCCTGATGTTATATTTGGAACAAAAATACTATCCAAAGGATTTCACATACCTAAATTAAAAAGCGTTATCATTGTTGATGAAAATTTAAAAAATGAAGAAGACTTCAGAGGAGATGAAAAATTAATGCAAATCATTACTCAAGTTTCAGGTCGTGCAGGCAGGGAAATGAAAGATGGTGGAGAAATTTTTATTGAAAGCGATAAAATTGATCAAAAAATGAAAAATTTTATTACACAAAACGACTATCTAAGTTTTGCAAAATACGAACTTAATAGACGATATTCGAAAAATAGTATTTTTTCTAACCCACCTTTTGTAAAAGAAGTTGATGTTTTATTAGCCAGTGATGACAAATCAATCTTGGCTTCATTTGAAAAAGAGATAAAATACAAACTTGAAATATTTACAAAACAATATCAAGATCAATTCGAAATGCTTAAGTTTTTTGGTCCAGTAGAATATTTTGTTTCATATATTAAAAGAAGGCATCGTTCTAAATTCACCATACGGTGTGATAGAACAAAAAACATTCAAATTTTATTAATTGAATTTCAAAAAACAATAAAAATACCCTCTAAAACCACATTAAGATTCGAAGTTAATGCAAGATAAATCATATTCTAACGCCCTACTGTTTTTTTGTCAAAATCAAAAAAATTTCTAGGAGGAGTTGATACCTTTAGAGTGCTAATTTTTTCAGACTTCTCTTTCTTAATATCGCTGTTTAAATTTTGATGCTCTTTATTTTCCAAAAACTCTCTCATTGTAAGAACAAGATCAACATCGATATTAACATTACTCAAGGCAAGGTCTGTCATTTGAGACAACCCAAGTGTTGCGTATATTGCACAATTATTACTATCTTTACTTGTTCGTCCTTGTATTGTGCCTTGTATTACATTAAAATCCAAAGCTGGAGGATTTATTAAATTATCATCACTACACAAACCATAAACAAAAGCAACTTCAGTTGTTTCAGCATACCTATCCTCTCCATTTGAATTTAAGTCTGGCAATGAATTATAAAAACGAGCATTCAGTATGTTGTCATGACCACGATGAACAACTAAAGCGACAAAATGATTGTTATCGATATTAATAACATTGTATCTAATGTTATTAGGTTGTAAGTCGTTATAATACCCACTTTGTATTTGTTCATTTGAAATAACAGAAGTTTGAGCCTCAAAACCATTAATATCAAAATACTTTCCTAGATCATTTTCTTGTTGATGTAAATTTAAAATATTAAATCCATGTGTTTCTCCATAAACATCTACTCCATGATCAATTAGTCTTTCGATGTCTTCACTTCCTAAAAAAGAATTAGAGATGGATGTTTTTTTATTAGAACTACGATAAGTTTTTTCATCTACTGTTTCTTTGATTCCTGTCATAATTTCCTTAAGAGTTTTACGACTTGAAATTATTTCAGACTGATTATAAATTAATTTTTTTTTAGCTTCACTAATAACAATTTCTGAGTCAGAATCATAAGACTCAACATCAGAAGACTCAACATCAGAAGACTCAACATCAGAAGATTCAGAAAAGTATTGTTTTGTTTGTTTATTTAAAAAACTTAACACCTCTCGATCATATTTGTATCCAGTGTCTAAAAAATTACCAAAATCTGGGTCAGTTTTTTGTTCATTAAAGTTGATTTTTTTGATATAAACATCACTTTCATTATTAGAGTTTTTTCTTTTTTCTAGTTTAATCTTCTTATTTAAATCTGCCTGACTTACTACATTGAGTTCCGTTTCTTTTTTTTCA
>CAXNCX010000070.1:0-4132 GCA_964201065.1 Candidatus Deianiraeaceae bacterium
GATGGAGATGATTTTTTTACAAATTGGCACAAGTTAGAAAAGCAAGTAGAATTTCTTGAAAACAACCCAGATTATTGCGCCGTGGCTCATAATTATTTGAGGTTAGATATCAATAAGATATATAGGAAGAATCTTAGTTTAAAGGAAGATTGCACTCATTATTACGGTTATAATAAAGATAAATTATTTGATTTTTATTATCACACTTCAACCTTTATGTTTAAAAATATATTTAAGCATAATTCTTACAAAATAATGACTGAAGAGTTTTGTAGAGGAGATGTTATAAGGTTCCAGATGGTTCAATCTATTACTAATGAGAAAATAAAATACTTAGATTTTTATGGCTCTGTATACAATTTCAGTCAAAAAGGCATCTGGAGCTCTTTGTCAAGAAGAGAAAAGATTGAATTAAATAGAAACTTTAATGTTAAAAGGGCTGAACATGTTTTTAGTGGAATTGAGAAAGAAGTTATTTTATCAAGAATAGAAAAAGAGAATGATTTTTTATCAAAGCGGGAAATTGAAGATAATGCATCAACTTCAAATAATAAAGATCTTCTTTCGTTAGATGAGATTCTAAAGGCGCTGTATAGAATATCTTCCGATGTAGCTTTTGCTAACTCACAAAGAAAAGAATATGTTTTTCAGAATTGTAATTATTTTTTACAAATTGATGGATTGTTGGAGTCGATAGGAAGGATAACAATTTTTAATAAAAAATATCATATACATAAAAAATCTTACAAAAAAGATGTTTATGCATTACTAGTTTATGGATTTTCAAGTGATGTTGGTGGCGGAATAATAAGAGAAATAAATGATTTAATAAAAATTTTTACTAATGCTGGTAAAAAAGTTTACATTTATTCAACAGAGGGCGCAAAAACCAAAGATGAAATAATTGAAAAATATTTCAACTCTTCTTCGATTCAATTTATAAAAGCAAAAGGAGATTTATTTTCTGATAAGATAGATTTCTTAATTGATGAACTGTGGAATCTTGCTCCAGAAAAGCTCTTTCCTTATATTGGTCATAATGATGTTGTGGGTGGGGCTGTAATTCAGAAACATTTGGCAAAAGAAATAATATTAAGTTGGGTTTATGATCATGGAACTTCTTTGGCAATTTCCAATTCTTCGATTACCAAATATATAGCAAAAAATGATTCTTATTATTATACCCTAAAATCAATAAATCAGAATAATGTTGTCGATATCGTTCCCCCTTCATTTAATTGCGATGAGAGTTTAATATATGAGCCATTTAAGAATCATAAGAATTTAATTACAGCTTCGGCAAGTGCTAGATCTTATAAGTTTGAAACAAGATATATTTACGAATATCACAAAATTATAAGCAAAGTTCTAAAAGAAACTGGAGGGCTGCATTATCATTTCGGACCTCTTAGCGAAAATTATAAAGAAAGTATTTTTAAAGAGCTTGATATTCTAAATGTTGATAGAGGCAGATTTATTCATATAGAATGGGAAAATAATTTCTCTAAATCATTAATTGATAAAAGTGTTGATATTTTTATTTCTTCTTTTCCAACATCAAGCGCAAGAATTGCAATTGAAGTTAATTCGATAGGAATGCCAATTATAGGGCATGAATCTCTAAATAGACTTTTTTCCATAAGGCATTTTATTTCTCCTGATAATTTTTATTGGCAAAATGAGCAGGACTTTTTCTCAATTATTGGAAATATTGATCAGAATTTACTTAAAAAATCTTCAATAAAAGTAAAAGAATTTTATAAAAATAATAACTCCTCTGTCATTTCTTCTGAACTTCTTTTAAATGGAAAATCTAAAGATTACAAAGAAGAAAATGTTACCCCAAAATCTTTTGTGAATATTGATATGAGTGACTTTTTTTATAGCAAAGATGGGAATCTGATGGAAATGAATTTTTTAGACAAAAAAGTTGACTTTATTATAAAAGATAAAACCTCAAAAGGTTATAAAAAAATATATTATTTGGTAATAATTCTTTTGTATAACGCTCCTTTTGTTGGAAAAATAGTTTCTAAAAAGAAATATAATAAATTTTTAATAAAGTTATCCGATGAGCAGTAAAAATATTCTAATAGCCTTTTATGCCAGTTTTGATGGCGTAGGAAAATATCAAGATTTTGCAAATTGCTTTATTGAAAGCGGCAATAATGTTCTCTTGTGCAATATTGATCCTTCTAAAGATTGCAAACGCATTAAAAAAAATATCTTTGATTTTAATCCAGATTTAGCCTTTTCGTTTAATAATATTGTTGAATTAAATATAATAGAAAGTTTGAGATGTCCAATTGCTATTATTGATGCAGATAATCCACAGATGTTCTGGAATAAAGAAAATATAAATTATCCAAATTTATATTATTTTGGCTACCAATCAAATTCTGACGAGCTTTATAGAAAGATATTAAATGTAGAAATAAATAGTAAAAACTATATGTTTTTATCTTTTACGGCAACTTCTGTGAAGTTTGATTTGAATATGAAGCAAGATAAAAATATAAGCTTTATAGGAACTAATTTTTATTACCATTCACAACTTAGAAGCACAAACATTTCCCAAGAAGAATTATTGCAACAAATTTCAGATAATAAAAATTATTATGATTATAAACGCAATATTTCTGATCTTATGACATCTCAGGATAGGCTTGAATACCTTGGTGTTTTAACTGATTTAGGTTTGAATATATATGGTGACGATACTTGGTTAGATGTTTCTAAATATAGCTATAAAATAGCTAAATGTTTTGATGCGACTCCAATGAAAACCCAGGAAGATAATCAAAGAGTTTATAATCAATCAAAAATATCAATTAATATAAATCATGCTCAAGCGACTAAATCATTTTCTTGGAGAGTTCCTGATATAATGGCTTCCAACTCTTGCCTTGTAACAAGTTATAGTGAAGATTGGGAAAATTTATTTGGAAAATATATTTCAGATGAAGTGAAGTCTGCAATAATTTATGAGGATAGGTATGATCTTAGGAAAAAATGTATAAAGCTTCTTGAGGATGAAAGATTAAGAATGAGATGTGTAAAAGAGTGTCAAAATGCAATTGAGGAAAATGGCAGATGGCATCACAGAATAAAAAAGATAGAAAGTTTTTTAAAAATCGATCTATTAAATGAAAGCGACATTAAAGGCAAAATTGATTTAATAACAAATAAAAAGTTTTCAAAAAAAGTTGCTGTTAAAAACAAGTCTTCAAGAAATTATAGAAAAATATATTACTCCTTGGTTATTTTTCTGCACAATATTCCCGTTGTTGGAAATTTAATTTCTAAAAGAAAGTATGATAAATTTTTAACAAAATTAAATTAATTTTTGTTAAAAATGGAAATAATTGGAAAAAATATAAATTTAAGAACTGCAAATTTGGAAGATGCTCAATTTATTTTGAGCTTACGATTAAAGAGGGGTGAATTTTTATCGCAAACTAGCTCAAAAATTGAGGATCAAGTTGAGTGGTTAAAACATTATAAAGAAAGAGAACTGGATGGTTTGGAGTATTATTTTATAGCAGAGTCAAAAGTTAATAATGTAAGAATTGGGGTTGTGAGAATTTATAATATAGATTTAAGTAATAAGAGTTTTACATTTGGTAGTTTTATAATTGATAAGCAGAAAGCAAATAAATACTCTTCAATAGAGATTATGACCAATATTTATGATTTTGCTTTTAATGTGCTAAAATTAGAAAATTGTTTATTTGATTGTAGGATAAATAATGAAGTGGCGAATAATTTTTATATTCGTTATGGCGCAGAGATAATTAGTAAGGACGAGATAAATATTTATTACAAATATGATAAGGAAATATTTGATAAGAATTGTGATAAATATTTACATGTCATAGAAAGTTATCCCAATCAGGAACTAGCTTCCAGCTAGTTTCATTAGGAAAGTGGATTTTTTAAATCAGAGCGCGTTTTATCTACCGCCCCTAACCCCTCCTTATCAAGGAGGGGAACTTAACTCCGAATTCGGTGCTTAAGCATCCCCCTCCTTGATAAGGAGGGGTTAGGGGCGGTAGATAACGCAAATTCGGTATTACAATTAATAACTCAAAAACTTCCCAGCAATGACAGTCATAGATTTTTTAAATTTCTA
>CAXNCX010000071.1:0-4092 GCA_964201065.1 Candidatus Deianiraeaceae bacterium
TCAGAGACGAAGCCCACAGATTTGCCATCACAACATACAGACAGAAATACATGAAGGGGAATTAAAAGGCGATTATGTTTTAGGTAGATTAAATTGTAAAAAAATTCTACTAAAATGGGGTGGAGTTTTTGGAAAAAAATTTACAAAAAACCCTTTTTATTTGGCTTGGCTGGACTATATGTTTATGAGTTAGCCAAAAAAGTTTGGTTTTTTAAGTTTATTATTTTTCAATGACAGAGACATATTTAGCAAAGTTAACAGAAGAGCTGGAAACAGACATACAAAATATCAATGTAAAGCTTTCAGAAGTAAGACAACAACTCGAAGAGTATAAATCAAAAGATGAAACTGATTTTAAAAAAGGTTTTGTAGAAAAAGAAAAAAAGATTTTATCTATACAGAACAAAGTCATAAAAATAGAACATCAAAAAATAAAAAAATTAAATGCGTATAATCTTAATCTTAGAACTGAAAACGAAAAAGTATATAAAGTTGCATTAAAAGAATTGAAGTTAAAAGCGAAAAAGAGCTAATAAACACTTTCTTGCTTTTCCGTTTACTATTTGCACCACCTGTCTTAATTATATATCTGTTGTTGAAGAAAAAGCATGACGAGGCAAATCTTCTTGTATCTGAATATAGACATAAAAAATGTGTTGTTGAGGCAATGATTGGTTATCGTGCTAAGTATCAAACTTCTCAAGATCAGTTTTATGATTCATTCAAAAAAGAATACGGGCAATTTTTTGATAAAACTTTCAGAGAAATAAACCACAATCCAAGTGATAAAGTTCATAAACTACATTTTAAGAGATCCAATTCCTTAAAAGATTTAAAAGATATATCAAGCACGATTGGTCAAATTATAAAAGACTTCAATGGTACTGCAGCTAACAAAACCTCCTAACCCTTGCATTTTGAAAATTCTTTTTTATCACATTTATGAATTATATTTTATAGTGTGATTGTGTCCAAAAAAATTCAAGATATATTAAAGAATAACTACTCCCATAACAACAACGGAGTAAACACAAATTTGGCAAGAATTATGTCTACAGGAAGCCTTGCGGGCACTGGTAAGATTGTTATTTTGCCAGTTGATCAAGGTTTTGAACACGGGCCAGACAGAAGTTTTATGAAAAATTGTGATGCTTACGATCCTGCGTACCTTTTTAAACTTGCAATTGAAACAGGAATGAACGCCTACGCAGCGCCAATTGGGTCTTTAGAAGCCGCAATGAATGATTTTACAGGTCAAATTCCATTGATTTTAAAAGTAAACAGCTCTTCTGTGCTGTGTCCAAAGTCGGAGCATCCAACTCAAAGCTGGACTGCTTCTGTTGATGATGCTTTAAAAATTGGTGCTTCTGCAATTGGGCTTACAATTTATCCAGCTTCAGGTAAAATGCTAGACATGATAAGCGATGCAAGAGAGATGATTCGTGAAGCGAAATCAAAAGGCTTGGCGGCAATTGTTTGGTCTTATGCAAGAGGGGAGGATTTGCCAAAAGAACACGAAACTTCTCTTGATGTAATTAATTATTCCGCCCACATTGCGGCTTTAATTGGTGCGGATATTATAAAGGTTAAACCTCCAATTGCGTCAATTTTTGATAAAGAAGCAAAAAAAGTTTTTGAAGGAGTAGCAATTGAGAGCTTGAGTGACAGAATAAAGCTTGTAAAGAGAGCGTGCTTTAATGGCAAGAGAATTGTTATTTTCTCTGGCGGAGTTGCAAAAGGCGAAAATGAAGTTTTAGAAGAAATTAAAGCAATCAATCACGGCGGAGGCGACGGTTCAATTATCGGAAGAAATGCATTTCAAAGAACATTCACGGATGCAAAAAATTTAATCTCACAAATTCAAAAAATATATCAATCGTAGTTTTTATTGAGTTTGTAGAAATAAAAAAACATAATATTTGCTTTGTTGTTTTTTTTGTATAAAATTATATATAACTAATATTATACATATATGCAAAATTTACAACAAAATTCAAAAATTCCCTTATCTGAAAAAATAGAATATTTTAAACAACTTCAAGAAAAAGTGCTGGCGTTTGAAGCTAAGTTAATATCTAGTGATCTTACAATTAAAGAAGATTCAATGAAAGATAATTCTTATATAAATTCTAATTTATTTGATTACAATGGCTCAGTTTCATTACAAAAAATTCCTAATAAAGATAACTCTTTTACCGTTAGAAAATTAGATTTTGGTACTGACAAAGAATTACAAAATGAAAGTTCAAGCCTTATTTTTAGTGACATTAAAGATAAAAAACCAAACCAAGATCTTCAATTAAGTTTGCAGAAAAAGTTTTTACAATTTTCAAGCATAAAAAAATTAGACCCTGTTGTAGCAAGCTCAGATAAAAAATCTGCTTTACAAAATTCCTTAAACAAAAATGATTTAAACTATATATCTTTATTACCTGAAGAACAAGAGTTTTTGGATGTTAAAGAAGTAATGGACGAGTTTAGAAAAATCTTACTTTCTATACCAAATCTTGGATATAAAGACGGTAAATTGAGTGATAATGATTGTCAAAAAGTTTATGAAATAATAAACACATTAGACATTTGTTTGGATTCTGCTCTGACGCTACAAAAAGAAATTGATGAAATTAATGATAATTTAAAAGACATTTTTATTCATTCAAAGGCTTTAATAGAATTAAAAAATAAATATAAAGACAAAGAATTATTTCAAAAAGAGCAAAAAGAGGTGCTTGATGAGGTAAGAAGCATTGAAGATAATATTAAATCATTCAAATTAACAGATTATGCTAAAGATTTTATCACTTTATCTGTGAGTGCTTTTCTTCGAGATAAAAACGCTGAAGATAAATGGTTTCAAACAGTCTCTTCGGCTGTTGCAGGGCATGAAATGTCTAAACAATTTAATAGGCAGCAAGATGAATTCGAAAAAGTAGAAAAAGTTTTAGAAATCTTAAAAAGTGAAATTTCAAGCGGGTTGGAAAGTTTTAAAAAAGAAAAAGAAGAACACAAGATAAAAGTTGTTAAAAGACCTCAAGCTCGAAAAAATCATAAGACGAGATTGAAGCCGAATGAAAACATACAAACAATGAGAGATCATTTAAAAACAGCTTTCACTAAACAGTAATAGCTGTAATTTTAAAACTTAGATCAACTTTTTGACAGCATTCACAATTTCTTCCACGCTTGGAAGTGTTGCTTTTTCAAGTGTATCTGCATATGGCATTGGAACATCTTTACCGCATAGTCTTAAAGGTTCTGCGTCCAAATAATCAAAAATATTTTCG
Source organism: Candidatus Deianiraeaceae bacterium (assembly GCA_964201065.1). GTDB lineage: Bacteria > Pseudomonadota > Alphaproteobacteria > Rickettsiales > Deianiraeaceae > CAXNCX01. The sequence goes on from CAXNCX010000071.1 coordinate 3,285, forward strand.
TTTACAAGCGATATTATTTCAGAAGATATACTCGAATATGGCCAGCCTTCTTCAACACATAGCAGTCTGTTAGTTTTTTTGACAGAATCAAATATGGTTGTTGTGTCAAGTGGTCTGAGAGTTCTTAAGTCTATAACTTCAACTGATATTCCTTGTTCTTCTAGTATATTTGCTGCTTCAAGAACAAATTTCATCATATAAGAAAAGCTTGTGATTGTAATGTCTTTTCCTTCTTTCACAACTTTTGCCTTGCCTATTTCAATTGGGTCGTGGTTATTGATCTCAAATTCATTTCCATATACTAATTCATGTTCTAAAAATACAACAGGTGAGTCGCTTTTTATAGCAGATTTTAAAAGTCCTTTAGCATCTTCTGCAGAATAAGGGCTTATTACTATTAACCCAGGGCAGTGTGAATACCAAGAAGCAAAACATTGTGCATGTTGAGCTCCGACGCCAGATGCGGCACCATTGGGGCCTCTAAAAACTATAGGACATGATACTTTACCTCCTGACATATATTTTGTTTTTGCAGCAGAATTGATAATTTGATCTATAGCTTGCATTCCAAAGTTAAATGTCATAAATTCTACGATTGGACGAAGTCCAGACATTGCCGCACCAACTGCAAGGCCTGCAAAACCATGTTCTGTAATTGGAGCATCTATAACTCTTTTGCCGCCAAATTCGTTAAATAGACCTTGTGTTACTTTGTACGCACCATTGTACTCTGCAACCTCCTCTCCTATGATAAAAACTTTATCATCAAGCCTCATTTCCTCTGCCATTGCTTCGTTTAAAGCTTGTC
>CAXNCX010000072.1:0-3990 GCA_964201065.1 Candidatus Deianiraeaceae bacterium
TGCAGATGTAAAGAGTTTCATATTGCTGGATATGATAATTCGAATAAACCAATTATAGAATACTTAAATTTAAAACCAGATTGTACAAAGAAAAATACACAAAATGGATTATTAAATTAATAAAAACTACTATTTAAATCTTTTTAAACACAAGACATGCGTTAAAACCACCAAATCCAAAAGAATTAGAAAGTGCCCAGTTTATATTTTTTTCTACTGCAACATGCGGAGTCAAATTCCAATCTTTACAATATTGACTTGGATTGTCTAAATTAATTGTAGGAGGGATTATGCCTTCTTTTATTGCCTTAATTGACAATACAGCTTCTAAAGCTCCTGCTGCACCCAAAAGATGACCTGTAGTAGATTTTGTAGAGGAAATACTTACTTTTCTTGCATGATCTCTAAATATCTTTTCAACTGCCTTAAGTTCAGTTTCATCGCCAGCTAGTGTTGATGTTCCGTGAGCATTAATGTAATCTATTTGTTCAGCATCTATTTTAGATTCATTAAGTGCCATTTTCATTGCTTTTGAAGCACCTCTACCTTCGGGATCTGGAGATGTAATGTGGTTTGCATCACAAGAAAGACCGTAACCTGTTATTTCTGCGTATATTTTTGCACCACGCTTTTTGGCATGTTCATATTCTTCTAGTACTATTGTTGCAGCGCCATCAGACATAACAAACCCATCTCTGTCAGAATCCCAAGGTCTGCTAGCTTTTTGAGGCTCAGAGTTATATTTAGAACAAAGTGCGTTCATAGAGTCAAAACCCGCTATACTTAAAGGGCAAAGAGAAGCTTCGCTACCACCAGCAAGAATTATATCACAAGTACCAAATTTTATATGTTTAAAAGCCTCACCAATGCTATGATTACCAGTAGCACAAGCAGTTGAAAAAGCATTTGCTGGTCCTCTGAATCCATATTTCATGGCAACTTGACCAACAGCCAAATTGATTAAAGCACCTGGAATAAAAAACGGAGTTATTTTTTTGCCTTCAGCAACTGGAAAGGCATTAGCATACATAGATTTAATGCCACCAATTCCAGAACCTATAAAGACACCTATGTTGTCCTTAACTTCATCGCTTAAATTTTGTAAACCTGCATCTTCAACAGCTTGTTGAGATGCAAAAAGAGAATATACGATAAATATATCGTTTCTTCTTAACAAAGACTTGTCAATATTCTGAAAAAAAGATGAGGTTTCCTTTATCTCACCACCAATTTTAGACTTTATAGTGTCTGATAATTCAAAATTTTCTATCTTAGAAAGACCTGAGATACCATTTGAAACATTGTTCCAAATCTCTGAAACATTATTTCCGTTAGGAGACAAAGCACCAATTCCAGTTATAACTACACGCCTTCCTAACATAAAAAAATTACTTAGAGAATTATTTTTGTTCAGATTTTTGTTCGAATATAAAATCAGCTATATCTTTCAAAGTCTGTAATTTTTCAATTTTTTCATCAGGTATTTCAACATCTAATACAGATTCAATTTCCATGAAAAATTCTACAGCATCTAAACTATCAGCTTCAAGATCTTTTGTTAAAGAAGAGTCGTCTTGAACTTTTGATTCTTCGACACCAAAATGCGATACAGCAATTTGCTTCAACTTACTTAATATACTTTCTTTTGTTTCCATATATAGAACTAACTAAACTTTAACGAATATTTAAAATACAAAATAAATTGCAATAAAAAAATCTTTTATTAGGCACATAATAAAAAAGTTATGCAAATTATTTCAATACAAACAAAACCATTTTTACCACCTCAAAATAGCATTTTAGAGGACTTGCTGAGTTTAGAGCTTCAAGATAAAGACATTCTATGTATAACATCAAAAATACTTGCAATTCATCAAGGAAGATCCGTAAAAATTGGTGAAATAGATAAAAAAAAGTTAGTTGAGCAAGAAGCCGACCAAATTTTAGGAAATGTCGTCTTTAATAATAGTAATTTTTATTTGACGATAAAAAATAACATAATTATTGCATCAAGCGGTATTGATGAAAGCAACGGAGACGGTTATTATATTTTATGGCCAGAAAAAGTAGATGATTTATTAAAAACTTTTCATAAAATCTTATGTGAGAAAAATAAGATAAAAAATTTAGGGTTAATTGCAACAGATAGTGCGACATACCCTTTAAGAAGAGGTGTTCGTGGAATTGCAATGGGAAGTTATGGTTTTAATCCTATAAAAAGCTATATCGGGGAAAAAGATATTTTTGAGCGTGAGATCAAAGTAAGCGTTGTTAATGTTCCAGATTCTTTGGCAAGTTCTGCTGTTTTTGTTATGGGAGAGGGAAAAGAGTGTACGCCAATTGCAATAATAAGAGAAGTAAAGGATATTGAATTTGGAGATTTTGATTCAACAACTGCAACAATTTCTAGGAAAGATGATATTTTTGGAGAGGTTTTTAAAATCTAAATTTTAATATAACCTTGAAGATTAATTCTTAAATTATATAGTCAGATAAAAATAAATGAAAATTAACCTACTTACAGCTTTTCCAGAATATTTTGACTCCACAATTTGCTCGATTTTAAAAAGGGCATTAAACCAAAATCTATGGCAATTGAATATAATAAACATTAGAGACTATGGACTTACAAAGCACAAAAATATAGACGACACTCCTTATGGCGGAGGAACAGGTATGGTTATGCGAGCTGATGTTTTGGGTAATGCAATTGAAGAAAATAAACTAGATAAAAACCCAATTTTCATAACCTCTCCAAGAGGGCGGATTTTTAATCAATCAACTGCTCGTGAAATGTCAAAACTAGACAATTTTACTATTATCACAAACAGATTTGAAGGGGTTGACCAAAGAGCAATTGAATATTTTAATATTCAAGAAATCAGCCTTGGAGAATTTATTACTTTAGGCGGAGAATCAATTTGTATGTGTATTATAGAAAGCATTGTAAGACTAATTCCAAATGTTATAAAAGAAGATGCAACAACCTTTGAAAGCTTTTCAAAAGACAGCTTTATTGAACACCATCACTACACAAAACCACAGGTATGGAAAAATATTGAAATACCAAAAGTTCTATACTCAGGAGACCACAAAAAAATCGAACTCTGGAGGGATACCAATTCACAAGAAAATCTTGAAAATTTTAAAAAGAAAAACACAAAATAACACCAATTTTAGTAAAAAAATCTACAAAATTTCTCCAATACTTAATTTTAAATACAAAAACTCTTGACGAAACTTAATTTATTTGCTACGCTTTGGCATATAATAAAAATATATTCACATGTCAGTAGCACCACAATCAAAAAACAATGATATTATAACAAAAGATATACAAAATTGTCAGATTCTAATGAGCAACATCAACAACAATGGAGCATATAAATCAACAAAATATCATAATCTTGTTAATTACTTCTTCCCAGAGAAATCTAAAGAAATAGACTTAACAACAAAAAAAGCAGAAATAAAAGCTTGGAACAAACTGCACGAGCAACATGAGAATGCTTTTGCAGACAAGTTTAATAAAGTGATGAATAAGAAGGATGACATGACACAAATTAAAAAGGATATGAATGTTGTATTAAATAAATCTAATATAGCGAATGATTTGCTTAAAATTAAAAATTCACAAAATACTGAAGCGAAAAAATCAGATATCAATATCATTTACAAATTATTCTTTTTTATTTTTAAAGATGATAACTCTGCAAAACTGAATTTTCTAATAAATTTACTTACTGGTACAAAAACCAGAGAGCTTAATGACGCAAAAGAATTTACTATAAAAAACAACACCTTTGAAATCGCATTTAATACAAATCAAATACACATAAGAAAAAACAATAAAACAACAGAAATCAAAGGAGATGAAAATACTGGAATTGTTACCAAATTTTTTCAACATTGCATAGATAATGGTATAATGGACAAATTTGGGGCTTTGAAAGGGGAGATGTTTTTGGAGAAACAATATGAGGAGAAAGA
>CAXNCX010000073.1:0-3741 GCA_964201065.1 Candidatus Deianiraeaceae bacterium
ACACTGCCTTTGGCCAGCAGGCGTCGTTTGAAAATCTTGCAATTATATGAACATGTAGGTGGTTTGTTATATTCCCAAGCATTGCTATGTTTATTCTATCTGGACTATAATAATTTTTAACAAATTCGGCAACTAATTCAATGTCTTTATAAAGTTTCGATCTTTGTTCACTATCAAGATCAAGAATGTTGCTAGCATTGACTTTAGAAACTAACATAAACCACTTAAATTCTTTTACAGGCTCGATCACAAGATATGTCAACTCAAATTCTCTTACAAAAATTTTATCCTTAAAAGCCTCGTGAATCATTGGAATATATTTAGGTTATTGTCTGTGTCTTTTTTATCTTTTAAAGATATATTTAGGCTTCCAAGAATGCTGAAAAATAGGCTGTCATGCGAGAGTTTTGGTGTGTTTTTTAAGCTCAATTTTTTAGAGCTAAATTTATCGGAATGCCAAATGATAAACGGTACATTTTTTTGCTCATTTGTTTGATATAAACCTCCGTGCCCATATGTAAGTCCAAGTCTTCCAAGTTCTCCGAGAGATTCCCCGTGATCTGATGTGTAAAACATAACCGATTTTCGATTTTTAAGGTTTTCTATTATATTGTTTAGTACAAAATCTGTGTATAAAATTGTGTTGTCGTATACATTGTCAAGTTCTTGTTTTTTACAAGAACGGGGGTTTTTGGTACAATATGGAGTGAATTTTGCAAAGTCCTCTCGAAATCTTTCGTGATACGCTGTATGACTGCCGTGTTGATGTAGGATTATGAAATTGGGTGTTTTGGTGTTTTTTAGTGCGTTTTTTAATTTTTGAATTAAGTTTTCATCAAGTCCACCAATTCCCATTTTACAGACATCCGAAAGCTCACAAGACTTGATAATATCAATGTTTCGTCTTAAGTTTTGTATTGAATAGTAATGAGTTTTAAACCCAAGTTTTTTCATAACTAGCACTATATTTTCATACTTTTCTGGTAAAGAAAAACGACTTTTTGTTTGATAAGACAGTAAACACGGAACGCCTAAATTTGTTGAGTTACTGCACGATTCAGCGTTGAAAGAGTAGATATTTTTTTGTTTTTTTAGCATCGGGTTTGTCTCTTTTTTGTAGCCATTTAACGAAAATCTATCCCCTCTGGCGCTTTCACCAATAACAAGAATTATGTCTGTGTCTTTTTGAAAATTAGCTGTATCAAGTTTATGAAACACATCATTTAGAATAACTTTTTTTGACTCTTTGTGTTTTTTTATTACATGAATTAAATCGCCTATTGAAGTGTAAGGCTGGGTTTTGAAAAACAGGTTGCTAATTTTTTCTGTTTTTGGGAGAAAAGTTGTTAAAAGTCCAATAACTATAGAGACGGCTATTATTAAATAGTCTTTGTGTGATTTTTTTAATTTTATTTTAGATTTTAGATATACAATAAATACAAGAATACAGGTTAAAAAAACAAATTCGTATCCAATAAATGACTTAAAGTCAGTGAGATTGCTTAAAAAAAACGCTGCAATCGCCTCTTTGCCGATTTCAAAACCAAGTGTATATGTGTAAGTTTTGATCGTGATGTAAATAGATAAAAACAAAACCGACCAAGACTCAATAATTCCTATAAAAAGAGAGTGAATTGTAAATGTTAGTATTGTAGAATGTAGAAAGAAAATAAAAGATTTTTGTTCGGATTCCAAGAATGTTAAAAGAGTTAATAATCCACAGAAAATTAAATAAAAATTAATTCTACTAATTTTAAAATTCATACAAAAACCTCTAAGATTTAAAAATCATAATTAAAATTAGTCTTATTTATGATTTATTATATTGCACTCATTGTTTCGAAAAACTCACTATTGCTTTTTGTTGATTTAATTTTCTTTAACAAAAAGTCAATTGTAGCTGTAGAGCCGTTTCCTGCGGTATTTGACATCTGAACAAGAAGTTTTCTGAGCATCCATAACTGTGCTAAGTCTTCTTTGTTTATCATGTCTTCTTCTTTTCTTGTCCCAGATTTTATTATGTCGATTGCTGGAAATATTCTTCGATTTGCTATGTTACGATCTAATACAATCTCAGAATTTCCTGTGCCTTTGAATTCTTCAAAAATAACTTCATCCATTTTTGAGCCAGTGTCAACAAGGGCAGTTCCTATAATAGTTAAAGAGCCTCCGTTTTCAATTTTTCTTGCAGCTCCGAAGAATCTTTTTGGCTTTTGCAGTGCATTTGAGTCAACACCTCCTGTCAAAACCTTTCCAGAAGATGGTTCTACAGCATTATATGCTCTTGCAAGTCTTGTAATGGAATCAAGTAATATTACAACATCTTTTCCTGCCTCTACCATTCTTTTAGCTCTTTCAATTACTAAATTTGCAATTGCGACATGTCTGTGAGTTGGTTCGTCGAAATTTGAACTTATAACATCTCCTTTTATGCTTCTTTGCATATCTGTCACTTCCTCAGGTCTTTCATCAATTAAAAGAGCAATCAAATGAACTTCTGGATGGTTATGATTTAAAGCACTTGCGATTGCTTTTAAAACATATGTTTTTCCTGTTCTAGGAGGTGCAACGATCAACGCTCTTTGACCCTTGCCAATTGGAGCTACCAAGTCCATGACTCTTGTTGTTACAGAAGATTCGTCAGAATGAGCTCCAAAGTTGAATTTTTCAATAGCATGAATTGGAGTTAGGTTGTCAAAATTAATTTTATGTTTAGTTGCATTGACAGGTTGGCCTTCTAGTTTTGAAACATGAGTGCATGCAAAAAACTTTTCATTACCTTTAGGTGGTCTTACAAAGCATGTAATTTTATCACCAGATCTTAACGCTAAACTTCTAATTAATCCATGAGATACATAGCAGTCATCTGAAGATGTTCTGTAGTTATTTTCAACATATCTTAAGAAACCATATCCATCATCATTAACATCAAGTATTCCTTCAGAAACAATATGTTTGCCAGAGTCTGCATATGTTTTTAAAATAGCACAAACTATGTCTTGTTTCAGCATTCTGCCGATGTTTGTAATGTTGTGACTTGTTGCTATATCTACAAGTTCATTAATTGTTTTTGATCGCAAGTCTGCTACATAAGTTATTTCACTTTCTTTTATTGAGCTATAATCTACCTTTTTCTCCACAGACATTGGTCTTTGCATTCTGCTTCTGTTATTATTTCTAGGTTGAGCCTCGTTTTCGTTTGATGTCTCGGTTTCAGGGAAGAGTTGTTCATCAATTAGGCTGTTTTCTCTGTTATTATCTATTTTTTCTGTCATATTTGTAATATAAAATATTTAATTTGGGTGGATTTTTTATTCCTAATAAAAATTAGATTAAAGAATTAAAAATTAAACTAACGAAGTTTAAGACCTTCATTTTTTAAATTTATATTTTTTAGTTAAAGTCAATATTTTTTTGACTTTAAAATTTTTTATATACTAATTTTTTTACGAACATTATCGTTATTTTAGAAGCAAAAGACTAGCTTATTAATTATTATTATGAATGGAATTTTTTTAACTGTTATTCAGTCTGCAAAGCGTGATAGAATTTTACTATCATCTTTTCTTTTAACAATTCTTGCAACCACTGTGGGTATTTTTTTAGGTACAAATGCCTTAGTTGAGCAAGCTGAGTCAAAAATAGTTTACACTGCGGGGCTAAGTCGCACACTGCTTATGTTAAGTTATTCTGTCTTTATTTGCTTGTTCGTAAGAAGAATGTTTGATACAAAAGAAATAT
>CAXNCX010000074.1:0-3601 GCA_964201065.1 Candidatus Deianiraeaceae bacterium
CAACTGTGTCTGGGCTTGGAAAGTTAATTCCTCGTTCAATCATAGATACAGCCTCGGTTGACCTTTCAATTTTACCTGCAAAGTCTTCTTGAGTAATATCTCTTTGTTTGCGCCATTCTTTTATCTTGTTGCCAAGTTGTTTTTTCTTAATTGTATTCGCATTCATAGTTCTATAACGAATTAATATTACGAATAGTGAATATGAATTACCCATAAAAGACCACGAAGGCACGATTAATAAAAACTTGACAAATACGAACTAATGCTTCATATAATATATGAAAAGATGTAATTTGTGTCACAGATGTCTAGCGTTACCCATATTGATAGGGTTTTTTATAAATCCAAATACCTAATTGTAAGAGCAAAAAAGAACGATGGCTTTATTGCTAGCGTATATTTAACGGATGGAAGCGAGGACGCAAAAGGTAAATCAAGAAGACTTTTTGATGTTGAGTCAAATTTGTCAGCAGATGATTTAATTGTAAAAGTAGAAGCTGAAATTGAAAACAGAAATAACACCTTAAGAAAAGGCAGACAAAAACACGAAGTACCAAGAGCAGAAGAGTATATCAAAACATTAGAATATTTGCTTGAAATGGATAAAATCAAAGACATTTACTTAAAAATTCTAACAGCACATTATAAATCACCAAATTTTGAAGCAACGCCGATGGAACTTGCAAAACAAATAGGTTTTGAAGATAATTATGAGGTTGTCAATTTGCATTACGGAGCGTTTGGTGGCTTGATTGGTGAGGATATATATTTTGAACCGCAAGAAAAAATGAACAACAGAACGGTTTGGACTTTTGTAATTGCAGACGACACACACGAACAATTTAAAAACAAAACATCAAACTGGATTTGGACATTAAGGCCACAAGTTGTAGAAGCAATTGATTTTCTAAAACTATGCAAGTAAAAACAGTTATATTGCCAAAATGGTACTGGAAACCACTAGGCGAATACAACGGCTTCACAGGTCAAGAACGCATAAATGGCTGGAGGTTAGTGAAATTCCTAATTGCTCAAAAAATAGTTGAAAATCCAATCAGAAAGCCTTGTGAGATATGTGGCACAACGATTGAGACGAATTACCACAATGAAAATTATTACGAACCTTGGAAGCCTTATATTTTATGCAAAACTTGTCATTTTGCACTTCATAACAGGTTAAAAGGTAAGTGGAACGAGTGGCAAGAATTAATAAACAAACACAGCAAAACACAAGATGAGTGGTTTATGAAACTCTCATCCGAGAAAATAGACATGGCAAAGGATTTGAGAGCAAAACATGGAGAGGATATTGCAGATATTATCAAGAATTGTAGGTTAATTCCTGAAGGGATTGAGGTTAAATACTAGTGCAAAATCTTTGACAATCAAAAAGTGTAGTTTTATATACAAGATAAAATTCTCAATTTAAAGAGTTATAGAGGGAAAATACAGAACTTTTATAAATTGAAACCGAAGGTTCGACGGAGTCAAACCGAAGGTTCGCGAATTAAACTGAAAAAAATGCAAAAAATCATTCGCACCATGAATTTGTATGTTTTTGTATAAAAGAACAATCCACAGGCTTTGATTTTGATTTTTAAAGTGCATTGATGTGGAACGCAGGAGTCAATTTTGCACAGCTGTGCAATTTTTGAAACTCAATATTGATAAAATACAGTAAAAATAAGAAAAACCCAATCAAAACCTATAAAATCCACCGCCCGTGATGATAGATAAGGAGTGTATAGAGGGGGGGAGTGTAGTAATGTAGTTGTCTATTTTTTAGTCTTTTGTTTTGCTATTTTTCTACAATTCAAAATTAAACCCTATGCAGGCATCCCATGCATCCTTAATTCTAACACACTTAGCGTCATAAAGTTCTCGATTGCTAAAGCATTGATTTTTTTCGAATTCTTTAATTACGGCATTGCAATCATCAAAGCCATAAGATTTTCTAAAAAATTTTAGCCACATTCCTGCAGTTGCCCCTGGTCTATTTGATGATTTTATTATAGATGTGCAAAGTGACATAGGTAACAGCTCTGGCAAGAATTCTGTATGTTTATTGTCACAAAATTTATCTAAATAAGCATCTTTATAGACAAACTTGAAATATTTTAATTCTTTTTCAAAAAAGTTTATATCATGTAAAAATCCATCTAAATCTTTCATTTTATCATCGTAATCATAAGATATATCTTTAGTTTTGTTGATCTTATCTTTTTCAGACTGAATCTTGTCTTTAGCTTTTTGAAATAAATTTTGCTCCAAATGATTTAAATGAATACTTTCAGAATAAATATCTATATAAGAATTACACAGTGATTGATTGTAATTGTTGTTTGTGCCATATGAATATGTGCAATATTTATAATTTTTTAAACTTAAATATCCATTTCCCACTTTTCTAATCCAATCTGGATTATATAAAAAATCTTTGATTGGGGAATTTTTCCCATTTAAATTTACATTTATCTTTTCCAAAACACTGAAAATTTCACTACCAAAATATGTCTTATCACATTCTTTCACCTCTTCTTTTGCAGTATTTGGTAAATCTTCTAGGTTAACATTCTCTCGCAATTTGTGATAATTTATAATTGAATGAGTGTCAACTGGGAAATTATTTATTTTTCTTTCATCGCAGTAATTAAGTAATGTATTTAAATTGTGAGCATCTTGCATGCCTTTTGTTATGAAAACTTGGGTAGTGCTAATTCTACAGGATGTTAACAAAATTAACACCAAGACCTTAGAGGAATTTAAAATGATATTAGTTTTTATATGCAGACTCATTTATATGTAAAACTTTCTAAGTTGGTGCAGGTTAAATTATTAAAAAACAACAAATTTAATTGAAGAGGCAATTTTCTCAAAACTCAAAAGTGTGATTAATAAAAGTTGTGAAGGTTATGATAGATACAATAGTGATAATAATTCCGACTTCTAAGGTTGTAATTACTGATTTTAGAAGGTTTGGCGGTGAAAACTTGGTTGCACAGCTGTGCAATTTTCAAGTCTATGGAAATTCTGAAAAGAAAATTACAAACAACGGGGCGAGTAGCGATAAAAAACGAGGATATTTGCCAAGAATAACACTCAAAAGAACTCCATATCCAATGATTAAAGATAATGATGAAAGCTTTTGCTCTATGATTATCGAGTGCTCGCTTCCTAAAATGACTTGACTTTTTCAACATACAACTAATATATCAGTTCAGATGCCGACTAAAAAATAAAGAGTGCGAGTCGTACTCGGTTTTAAAAACTACAATATTATGTTAGTCGGTATTTTTAATATGTAAATCGCCAAAGTAATGTATGATCATATAAAACATCTGACAACAAAAGAAGATTTTATTGAGAAAGTACTTGATGTAACATTACCAGAATTCGAAAAGCTACAACGGAATTTTGTCAAAATGGAAATTCCTAAAAAGAAAAATATTAAAGATTGTCGTATAGTTTATAAGATAGTAAATGAAAACATTAAAAATCTCTACAAAAAATTAAATTTTAAACTGTATTGGTTTCTTAAGTCTAAAAATATAGACTTTCCACATGAATGTTCTTTTGGATATATTAGAGGTAAAAGTATTCT
>CAXNCX010000075.1:0-3477 GCA_964201065.1 Candidatus Deianiraeaceae bacterium
AATCAAGAAATCTAGATGCTTTTACTTAATATATTTTTTAGACTTAGATCGTTTTTTACTTCTACATTCTTTAACCTTTCTTCTTCAAAGTTTTCTTCAAAAGATTTATCATCTAGACTTAGCCCTTGCAAAACTTTTTCAGGCATCTGTGGCTCTTCAAAGCTTTCTTCAAAAGATTTATCGTTTACATATGAATGACCAAGAGATAAAGTTTGATCTGGGTCTAACACACATGGACGACGAAAAGATGAAGTTTTATCTGGGTCTAACTCCTTCAAATCTTCTGCAAACATCTCTGCTTTTTCTTTTTTTAAATCTTCTAAAAAAATCAGAAAAGAGTTTTGACTCTTATCTTCAGGGGTCTTTTTTATTTTCATCAAATCTAAACTAGAAGGATTTAACTCATATCTTTCTACAACACTTTTCATTTCTTCTAAGTCTTTTTCCGTCAACTCTGTTTTTTTAGAAAATCTCAAATTACCAACGCTTCCAATAACATGCTTTTCATAATAGCTTTTAACATTTTTATCTTTCGACTTTACAAGAGAAATTACAGTTTGTTCTTGTCTTTTAAGTCCTAAATCTTTTGCACAGTCGTTGGCTTTTTGAATCAACTCTATAAATTTGATGTTTTGGATTTTATCTTCAAAGACCCTTAATGCTTGATTTAAACTATGGTTATCTTTAAAACATTTTGCAAAAACAATGCAAGAAGCATCTGCAATCATTGTACAAAGGCCTGGGTGTGTGTTGTTGTGAGTAACATATAAATTTTTAAAACTTGTCACTCCAAGTTTTTTTAATAGTTTTGGAAAGTCTTTATTTTCATCATATGGCTGACCTTTGATATTAGCATCAAAAATCCCAACTGTTGTGTATTTTTCTCCATTTTTAATAAAAATTCCAATGTGGGTTTTAAACTTTATATAATACAGCCCATTTTGTTTATTTTCAAAAGTTTCACTCCTATTTAAAGATTCTTCGACATCAATAAATTCAGTATACAAGTTTATTGTAGTTTTTAGCTCTAATGACAGCACTTTTGAGTTTGTATTTGTGATGTTTTGTACCCCATTTGAATTATAACAATCAGGAATTAAACCTAAATTTAACGTCATATAGTTTAAATAATCAGCTGAAGCAAATTTTAAATCTGTAGCGTAAGTATTTTTATCACCGCCTGTTTGTTTGTATATGTTATAATGTATCTTGCCTTTATTGTCAAAACAACTAAAAATCGGTTTGCCATAAACAAATTTTATTACAGTCTTTTTACCATTTTCATCAAAAGACTCGGAGGTTTCAGATTCTAATTCTGTTCCATTATATTTACAGTTATTTATTTCTCTGCTTTTTAACTTACCATTTTCATCAAAAGACTCGGAGATTTCAGTTGTAGATTCCAATCCTGTTCCATTGTATTTACGGTTATATGTTCTTGTACTTTTTAACTTACCATTTTCATCAAAAGACTCAGAGGTTTTAGATTCTAATTCTGTTTCATTATATTTAGAGTTATGTATTTTTCTGCTTTTTAACTTACCATTTTCATCAAAAGACTCGGAGGTTTCAGTTGCATGTTCTAATCCTGTTCCATTATATTTATAGTTATGTATTTCTCTGCTTTTTAACTTACCATTTTCATCAAAAGACTCGGAGGTTTTAGATTCTAATGTTACTCTGTCATCTTTATAGTTATGTGTTTCTGTTGTTTCTAGCTTACCATTTTCATCAAAAAAATTAATCATTTTAGATTTTAATGTTTTTCCGTCAGTTTGATAAACAAGGGCAGTTTTTGGCTCCATAGTGCTAAATATTAATGTTATAATTGATTCTACCAAAAATAAACAAGAAAGCAAAAAATAAATAATAATATTTTTATTAATTCACTCAGAAACAAAACAATTTTTACTCTTGTGTTTAGTTGATCTCAAATAAACACTCTTGCAAAATATATTGTAAATGCTTCATATTAATAAATTCAAAAAATGCGTAAAAGTTTCTATTTAAAAACATTCGGGTGTCAAATGAATGAATATGATTCCGATAGAATGCGTGACATCATTAATAACCTTGGCTATGAAGACGAAAAGCCATACTATGATGATGTTGATTTGGTAATATTAAATACTTGCCATATTCGTGAAAAAGCAGCAGAAAAATTATATTCTGATTTAGGAAGAATCAGTGCTTATAAAAAAAAGAGGGAGGACAAAGGAAAAGATATGATTATCGCGGTATGCGGATGTACTGCTGAAGCAGATGGAGAAGAAATTTTTAAACGCAACAAAGATGTTGATATTGTGCTTGGCCCTCAGGCTTATCATAATTTAACAAAAGCAATTGAAAAAATTGAAGATGTTCGCAAAAACCCAAAAGAAAAAGATGGTAAAAGAATCAGATTTAAAGAGCTTGTAAAAACAAACAAATTTATCTCTCTTGAGTGCAATACAGAAGAGAAGTTTGAAAGCTTTGGAATACATAAAAAGTTTAATCCTGTTTCTGCGTTTGTAACTATCCAAGAAGGATGTAATAAATTTTGTACTTTTTGTATAGTGCCGTTAACCAGAGGTAAAGAATATTGCAGAGAACTTCATGATGTAATGCATGAAGTCAAAGTTTTAGCATCAAAAGGAGTTCGTGAAATAACATTTTTAGGTCAAAATGTAGATGCTTATCTTGATAAAAATGGAAATAGACTCTCAACTCTTATAAGAGAAACTTCTAAAATAAACGAGATCGCAAGAATTCGCTATGTAACATCTCATCCAATTAACATAACTGATGACTTAATTCTAGCTCATAAAGAATGTGAAAAATTGATGCCAATTTTAAGCCTTCCTGTTCAAAGCGGAAGTACTGCAATTTTAAAAAAAATGAACAGAAAATACACTCGTGAGTTCTATATTGACAAGGTGCAAAAACTTAGAGAGGCAAGACCTGATTTAATAATGTCTTCTGATTTTATTGTTGGCTTTCCAAACGAAACCGATCAAGACTTTGAAGACACGATGACTTTGGTTAAAGAGATTAAATTTAATGCACAATCATTTTCATTTGTTTACTCTCCAAGATCTGGAACAACGGCCAGTGTCATGAAAGACAGCGTTGACGCACAAACAAAAAAGGAAAGACTATATCGTCTTCAAGATCTTCTTGAAGAGCAAAGAACAAACTTTAATAATTCATTTTTGGGACAAACAATTGAGGTGCTTTTTGACAACAAAGAAAACCGAGGCGGACTTCAAATTTCAGGAAGAACGCCATTTTTACAAGTTTGTATTGTGGAAGCAAAAAACCCTCAAGAAAAAGATGAGCTTTATGGACAAATTCGTAATGTTAAAATCACAAAAATCACAACAAACTCAATGCAAGGGGAATTAATTTAACTTTCCCGCAATCACTTCTTGACACAACAAAAATATTTAATATAATTATCCATAATTTATAATATTATTACATGGAAACCGCACAGAA
>CAXNCX010000076.1:0-3457 GCA_964201065.1 Candidatus Deianiraeaceae bacterium
AAATATAAACTAGACCTAGACGGCTTTAACACAAGGGGAAAGTTGTATTCAAGACTATCTGAAATTTATGCTGCAAGGTTGGTTTAGGGTGTTTATTGTTGACTTTTAAATTATTATTCTACGATTTTTAGTACATCAAATACTTTATATGTTTAAAGCTCCAAAATACTATCTCAAATTGAGTGCTGTTTTCATACTCAGCATCTTTTTAACATCCTGCTTCAAAAATTTAACTATACCTCATGAATGCTATTGGATGGATTGCCAATCTGGGGCATGTCAATGGCGGTATGCAAGTGAGGTACTAAAAAGAAATCTTAGCGAATTTGAATGTTATCAAATGGATAGTTGCGATGGAGGTCTTGGACAGTCTGGAGGCGGATGCTATAAATGGTCAATATTACCAATTTCCAAACCTGTTGGATGGGATAAGTTTAAGAAAGCAAATAACTAAAATTATAGTTTTTCTATAAATTTTTCTCTTAAACTTTCCATATTATTTTTAATTTTAGCTTTTTCTTCAGCAGTTGGTTTTTTATTATTTACTATTGTGTAGTGTAACTTTGCAGTATCGTAAACAGATTTTGCATTCAAGTTTTTCTCCTTTTCAGGAACACTAAGTATATGCTTTGTAAATCTACTATTCTGACTGCTAATTGCAAACTCTGTTATATCCGATGTATTTGCAAAATTATTCAATTCATTTTTTTCATGTGTAACAAACGCTCCAAATGCTAAATTTTGAAATGCTTTTTGCATAATTTTGGGTAGTTTATATCTGTGAACTTCCTTATTACTTTTAGCTTCGTTTAGGTATTTTTTTAAAACCTCCAAAACTTTATTTTTTTCCTTAAATGCACGGCTCAATATTTTTGTTGCCAATACTGGGCATGAATGTGTATCATCTTGATCAATTAAACAGATATCTTTCTTTTTAACTGCATCATGAAATTTCGAATCAAGTGCGAATTGATATAAATTACTTTCTTTAAATATTGGCTTAATAACATTCCAATATTTATTTTCTTGATCTGATAATTCCATTGCAAAAATATCGTTAAGAATATTCGTATTATCTGACATACAAAATATACCAATTTTACCATTTGATTTCACCAGTGCATACGCCGATGCATGAGAAAAGCTATCAATTGAAACAACTGGAACTGCAAAAAAATCCTCTTTTTTGTCAATCGCTTCTTTTAATATTCCAGTAAAAAATAGTATATTTTGAATTCTTAAAATTGTATCATCGTCTACAGTTTTTTTCATTTTTTCTATTTCGTTGTCGTCAAGGAAGTTTTTAATAATATCAAAATCAACTTTCGAATTACTGAGATTTATCTTTAGGTTTTCTATTTCTTTAAGATTTTCTGCTATTATTTTAAATTTGTTATCTTCAATGTTTTTTGACTCAATCAGTTCTTTAATCGGCAACTTTACTTCCGTCATGATTTGATTATTTTTAAAAAAATTACCTCCTTCCATACAAAAAAAATACTACTATTAATAATAATATAAAAAATAAATTTTGTAAAGATTTTTGTAGAATTATTTTTGGAAAAATTACTTGAGTCTAAACCTACCCCTTCAACCTCAAAATCAAAGTTGAGATTGACGACGGCGTGATGCCTGAAATTCTTGATGCTTGATAGATGTCTATGGGTTGGAATTTTTGCAATTTTTCAATTACTTCAGCAGAAAAACTTCCAATACCTGCGTAGTCAAAATCTTGTGGAATTTTCAAATCCATGTACTTTTTCATCTCCTCAACTTCTTCTTCTTGACGCTTAACATAAGGGCTGTACTTACACTCAATGTCAATATATTCAAGTATTTCTGTTTCAGTTTCGTTTAAATTTAAGAGATTTTTTACAACTTCTTGAGTGATGTTTCTGTTTTCAAGCCAGCTCATTAAATTTCTACGAATGCCGTCTCTATTAACAGAAATATCTATTTTTTTCATTAGCTCATCTGGTGTAAATTCAATACTTAAAAGTTGATTTTTCAACGCATTTATTTTGTCTAGTTTGTCTCTAAAAAACTGTAATCTTTCATCCGAAATAACTCCAAATTCGTGTGCCAAAAGTGTAAGTCTTGTGTCTGCGTTATCGCTTCTTACGCTAAGTCTATACTCAGAACGAGAAGTAAACATCCTGTATGGCTCTCCATCAACTCCGATATTCACTAAATCATCAACCATAACACCAATCAAACTTGAATATCTTGGTAATATAAATTCTCCGCTCTCTCCTTTTGCATAAAGCCCAGCATTAATTCCAGCAATAATTCCAAGCGATGCAGCTTCTTCATAACCTGTTGTGCCAATAATTTGACCTGCTAGAAAAAGACCTTTTATCGCTTTTGTTTCAAGTGTTGGTTTGCATTTTTTAGGGTCAATATACATGTATTCAATTGTGTACCCTGCTCTAACCATTTCAACATTTTCAAGACCTTTTATGCTTCTTAAGAACTCAAGCTGAACATCCGCTGGCATTGCTGTTGAAAGCCCATTTGGATAAATTAAATCAGAATCATAACCTTCCGGCTCTAAAAAAACTTGATGTCTTTGTCTGTCAAATCTGATTATTTTTTGCTCAATAGACGGACAATATCTAGGACCTTTTGCATCTAAAGTTCCATTTGCAACGCAAGATTTATCTTTGTTATCCATGATAATTTTATGTGAAGTCGGATTTGTGTATGTTAAATAACAATGAAGTTGTGGATTTGTAATTTGCTTGTTCATATAAGACAAAGACTTCATATCATCCGCTTCCTGAATTTCCATGACCGTCCAGTCTATTGAGTTTTTATGAAGTCTTGCAGGGGTGCCAGTTTTTAAACGAGATGGCTCAAAGCCGTATTCTTTTATCCAATTTGCAAGCTTTAAAGATGGTTTTTCCCCTATTCTGCCTGCTGGCGTTCTTTCTTCTCCTATTATGATTTTTCCATTAAGAAAAGTTCCTGTGGTTATCACAACTGATTTTGCCTCAATTTTTTCACCATTTTCAAGTTCTAACCCTTTAACAATAGCATCTTCAACAATCAAAGATGAAGCCATTTGAAATTCAACTGTTAAATTTGGATAATTAAGGATTATTTCTTGAGCTTTTTGTTTATAAAGCTTTCTATCTATTTGAACTCTAGGCCCCCATACAGCAGGGCCTTTTGAAGCATTTAAGTTTTTTTTGTGAATACACGCAAAATCAGCAATCTTTGCAATAACGCCATCCATTGCATCAATTTCACGAATTAAAGTACCCTTTCCAATTCCGCCAATTGAAGGATTGCAAGAAAGCTCGCCAATGTTGTCTAAAAGAGGTGTTACAAGGCATGTATTTAAGCCCATTCTTGCACTTGCAGTTACAGCTTCAAGCCCTGCATTTCCTGCACCTACAACAATCACATCAAATTTCTTTTTCATATTCAAATCAAGTCAAACAACAGAATAGCA
>CAXNCX010000077.1:0-3440 GCA_964201065.1 Candidatus Deianiraeaceae bacterium
TATTTCTTTCCATTGTTCGTTAAAGATATTACGTGTAAATAATGTTGGGCGGTTTTTGCAAATAGGATAAAGCTCGTGAATTCTTGACTCAATATCTTCATAAAACTCATTTTTAAATGCACCATCTTTATATTCTTTCATATATCCGCCAATCAGCTCTTTCATTAATTCACGGCATTTGTTACGAAGAGTGACTTTATTTGGAGTTTGTATTTCTGTTTTTATGCACTTTTTATCATCATATTTAATATTAGATAATTCATAATAATGCGTTTCATTGTTGTAAATTTTTGGAAAGTTTTGATTTTTCTTAATTGATTTTTGAAATATTTCAGATTGCGTAAACGTAGAGTCAAATTTCTTGCATACAATTGAACTAATAAATAAATCTCTTTCTTTAACGCTAAATGCTTTGATGTTTTCAGATATATTTTGCAATAAGGCGGATTGCTTCATTGACTGTAACGTTATAATCCACCCATCTGACGCTTTATGATTAAATATTTGTTCGAACGATTCATTCAAATTACTACAATTTGCAAGATAAACTAATATACTGTGTATATTTTTCTGACTAAATGGAAGCTCTGTTTGAAATATTTTAAATTGTGGCACACCAACCAATTTTCCTAATCTCTGCACGGATTCTGACCTTACAAACATAGAATGATTTCTCATTCTCATTATAATATAATCCAATACACTTTCAAGCTCCTAAATTTAATCATCACACAATTCAAAATTACATCTTTTACATGATTAAAATCTAAAACAAAAACTTCTTAAAAAGCAAGTTTTGTGAGTAAAAATAAGGTCATGATTTCCTATAGCAGCACCATATTGAATGGTAGGAGTTGCGACCAGCCAATGCCTTGAAAACCCAGTTTTTATAAGGGTTTTCAGCGTTTTTAGAGTGTATATAAAAAGCGAGAAATAAATTGTCAAGCCCTTAAAATGGGGTTAATTTTTCATTGTAGAAAAATAGCAAAACAAAAGACTAAAATACCAACAAGTAAAGTTAATAAAGACTGTAATACTCCTCTTCTATATCCTCCTTATCTCTGCTCACGGGCGGCGGATTTTCTAGGTTTTGATTGGGTTTTTCTTATTTTTGCTGTATTTTATCAATATTAAGTTTCAAAACTTGCACAGCTGTGCAAAATTGACTTCTGCGTTCATTATCAATGCACTTTAAAACCAAAAATCAAAGCCTGTGGATTATACTTTTATATAAAAACATACAAATTCATAGTGCGAATGAATTTTTGAATTTATTTTCAGTTTAATTCGCGAACCTGCGGTTTCAATTTATAAAACTCCTGTATTTGTGCCTTACAGTGCGTAAAAGCAAGATTTCTTGTTGTTATACAAAAGTGGAATTTTTGATTGTCAATTAATTCAGCAGTAAATTTAATCTTTCAATTCCAATTAATTGATTGTTTTGATAAAAAATATATTTATTAAATTTCTCTGCTCCGTATTCTATGTTATTTTTCTTACTTGTACCATTAAACCAAATACTCTTTTTTCCAATATTCTTTCCTGTTTTATTTGTAACACATTCGTCGCAAAATTCTTGTGATGATAATAACCACATAATATCTAATCTTTCAGAATAGAAAATAAAATAATAGTCATTTCTAATTTCTGGATGTTGTAATGCCGCAAATAATGCTGCATCTCCAAATTTTACCTCTTTTGAGCGAGCTTTAATCTGTATATGAATGCTCTTTGTTTTACCACGCAACATTATATCTATTCCATCATCATCAACTAATGGAACAAAAACATCAAAACCATTTTTTAATAACAAGCCAGCAATCCAATATTCAATTCTTTTGCCAAAACTCGCTGAATTTCTGAAACTCATATTTTTTATTCAAACTTTTCAAAAATCATAAAACAAACAAAATTAATTTTCAATCAATAGACAATTTTAATTACTTCGGGAATGAGTTTGCAATTCTTAATAATATCCGCAACATCGTCGCCGTGTTTTTCTCTCAAATCCTTTGCCATATCTATTTTCTCGGATGACAATCTCATAAACCATTCCTCTTGTGTTTTGCTGTGCTTGTTGATTAATTCTTGCCATTCACTCCATTTGCCTTTTAACCTGTTATGAAGTGCAAAATGGCATTGCTTGCATAAAATGTAAGGCTTCCAAGGTTCGTAGTAATTTTCATTGTGATAATTCGTCTCGTGAGTTGTGCCGCATATTTCACAAGGCTTTCCAATTGGGTTTTCAACCATCTTTTGAGCAATTAAGAATTTTACCAACCTCCAGCCGTTTATGCGTTCTTGTCCTGTAAAGCCGTTGTAGTCGCTCAATTCCTTCCATCTCCAGGCTGGTAATTTTACGATTTTTGGTTTTGGGAAGAGTTCCATATTATCATTATTAATCTTGCCTGGGTGATGTGTTTTCAATAGTCTCCTCTTGAGTTTCTTCATACATTTTCCAAAGTTCTTCAAATCTTTTGTCGTATTTGGCTACGATTTTCTTGCGTTTATCTGCAACGCAGTTCTCGGAGTTCATTTTTGTTGCTGCTTCCGTCCAATTATAGCTTCCTGTGATTATGAATTTCTTGTCAAAAACTCCAAATTTATTGTGTTCTATTTTAACTTTTTTCTTAATCCTAACATCAAAACCAGCTTCTTGTAGTTTTGGTACGAACGAATATTTACCCTTGCTTTGTGCTTTGTCGGCGACAACTCTAATCTTCACGCCTCGTTCTTTTGCCAAAAGTAGGCTGTCATAAATCTTTTGGTTCGTGAAGGCATAAATTGCTATATCTATTGTTTCTCTTGAGCCGTTGACCAATTCAACAATATTATCTTCACAACAAGTTGATGGACTAAAACAAACATTTGTGAGGGCGTGGGCTTGCGATGTTAGAATAATAATGGAGAGGATTGTGAGGAGGGTTTTAAACATACACTAAAAAGAATTTGGATTTTTTACTACCATTTTATTGCATATCCCCATATTTCTTGCACCTTTTTCACACTCCTTGCATAGCTTCCAGTAAAAATCACTAGTGACTATAACCTCGTTCTTAAATAACTTTGGATTGGTTATTGTTTTTTTAAAAATATCTGGATAATTCTGACAGTTAAACTTTTTTACATCGTCCATATTCCAGTACGCTATAAGTATTTTGTCTTTTTTAGTTTCCCTATTGCCATAACTATCTTCCGTTGTAATATTTGCTTTTGCAATCACCTTCAATGTCTTTTGATTAAGTGTTGTGTTTGCCAATTTCTCAAAAACATATTCACAGATATTGTTACCAAGAACTAGCAAATCATTGCCACCAAGGTTGTTGTAATATAGCTCAACATGAATTTCATCCCCTGCTTTTTCAACTATTTCCGCATAGTCTGAAAGTTTATTGTTTTCTGTTGCAACACTTGACTCACTTTGACTAGTAGTTTTATTG
>CAXNCX010000078.1:0-3414 GCA_964201065.1 Candidatus Deianiraeaceae bacterium
TCCCCCTGATTTCGGAGCATTTTTTAATAATTTATCAATTTTGGGGTTTTTAGATGACTGCTCCTCAATAACAATATTATCATTATCATAGTATCCCTTTTCATGAAGTAAATCTCTGACAATTTTTTCAGTTTTTCGTTCGTTCATACTTTCTTATCATTAATTTTTGTATTAACAGCTTTTTTCACAGCATCATTAAACTCCATTTTGAGGTTTAATTTTTCTGCATATCTTCCTTTTTGCACAGACTTAACTTGCTTTTTTTTATCCGTTTTTTTATTTTTATCATTCATAAAATTATGCTATAATTTGTTTGTATGTAATACTAACATTTGAGTTTAGGCGGCAATTATATACTTAACACATAAAATAATTCTTGAATTTTAAATAATTAGGTATTTACTTAATACAAGTTAATAAAAATACCTATGAATTTGCTTGAATTTCAAATGAAGTTTGGAACTGAAAAAGCTTGCCGTGATTGGTTGGCCGAAAAAAGATGGGGTCAAAATCTAGTTTGCCCACATTGCAAAGCAACAAGAATTTCAACACATTCAAATGATGTTCTTTTTACCTGTCTTGATTGCAAAAAACAATTTACGGTTCGCATTGGAACAATTTTTGAGGATTCTCGCCTTCCGCTTTTTAAATGGTTTGTTGCAATTTATCTTTTTACTTCGCTTAAAAAAAAGATTTCAAGCATACAATTAGCAAAATATATCGGCGTTACGCAAAAAACAGCGTGGTTTGTTTTGCACCGCATTCGTGAGGTTATGAAAGGTGGCAATTCTCCTTTTGATGGTATCAATGAAATCGATGAAGCCTATTTTGGTGGCAAAGAAGGAAATAAACATTCAAACAAAAAAAGCCTTCTTGATAAAACTCCCGTAATCGGAATTGTTAATCGTGAAACAAAACAAGTTAAGGCAATGAAAGTTCCAAGTTCAGAAAAAGACTTCCTTCTGCCAAAAGTATATTTGAATGTAAATAAAGGAGCAAGTATTGTTACGGATAACTACGGTGCATATACTTCACTTAAAAAACACTATACACACGAAACCGTAAAGCATTCAGCTGGCCAGTATGTAAAAACTAATAACAGAGTAGCTTTCAAAATCCACACAAACACCATAGAGGGCTTTTGGTCGCAAGTGAAAAGAGGGATTTACGGAATATACCATTGGACTTCAAAAAAGCACATAAACCGTTATTTGAACGAATACACTTTCCGTTATAATGGGAAAGAAAACACAGACTTTGGCAATTTCATAAATTGGTTCGAAAGTTGTGAAGGCAAAAAAGTAATTTACAGTAATTTAATTGGTTAATTTTTTAAAAATATATGAGTGAAAACAAAAAAAGTTTGGTGTACCGTGGTATTATTAAAATAGGTGACATCGAAATACTATGCGCCGTTAATGAGGATGGGGTACGAGTAATTAGTCAAACTGCCTTAAACAAGGCCTTTGATAGACCTGATGGGGGGTCGCGCGGATTACCTCGAATTATAGAGTTAAAAGCCCTTGAACCCTTTATTTCTGCGGATGTGTTAGCCCGCGCAAATCGATTAATTCAAGTGGAAGACATCAAAGGTTTTGAAGCAGAGCTTTTGCCAGATATTTGTGAAATATGGTTGGAAGCAAGAGATGCGGGAGTTTTAAAAGACAAACAAATCGATACCGCAAAGAAAGCTGAAATTATAATGCGTGCATTATCAAAAGTTGGTATCATTGCATTAATTGACGAAGCTACAGGCTTTCAATACAATAGAAAAAAGGATGCCTTGCGTTTGTTGTTAGAGCAGTATATAGCAGAAGGTTTACAAAAATGGTTAAAGAGATTCCCTGATAAGTTTTTTGAAGAACTTGATAAACTATACGGCAACGAAAAAACTACATCTCGCAAAAGACCTCAGTATTACGGTATTTTTATCAATAAATACATTTATGAACCAATTGAGAAAGGTTATGTAAAATCTGAACTCAATAAAAAGAATATTAATGATGATGGCACGCGTAAGGCACAATTTCACCGTTGGCTTACGGATTTTGGCAATAATCAACTTACAATACAAATCGGTAGGGTAATGGGTATTATGGAAATTTCTGATACCTTAAAAGAATTTGATAAACACGCCAAGAGACAGAAAGGCTTAGCTGTACAAGAAGAGCTTTTTTTAAAGGAAAACCAAGATGGCGCTAAAATCATTAAAGCCATACAACAAGATAGCCTTGAATTTAAAGAAAACAATTTTGAAGCCACACTTGAAAACATTGTCCTTTCAAAAAAACCAACCTGATTTATTTAGGTGGTGTTGTGTGTGTTAAGTATATAATTGCCTCCACAATAAAAAATGTGTTGACAAAAAATAAAAGCATTTTATAGGTTCTTTTTATTGAAAGTAAGAGATACTTCAGAAGTTCGTAAGTGTTAACACTTCTCCTATGGGATATTTTCCAGAAATACTCCCCCAAAGCAATTATGCGTTTTCGTACAGTAAGAGGTTCTCAGTCAGCTAAAGTAGTCTACGCTCAAGTTATCAGCTTACGCAAATTATACAACAGTACGAATGTTATGCCAAATACAATTCCACAGGCCAATCTTCTATTAAATTGAATAATATACATGATTTGTGGAGCAGATGTGAAAATAATTTAAATAAAAATGGAAACCAAAGTGCTGTTTATCAGATAAAAGTAAAGCTACACAACATTGCAAAAGTAATTCATAATACGCTATCAGACAAAAGTGTACGCCCTGTTATGGACGACCTAGTTGAAAGACCTGCTCACACAAAAAACATACGCTTAATGCAGTTGCAGTTAGAAGATAAAAACGGTAAGAATAAGGACGATGTATAGTAATTGAGCAAGCGAGAAGGCTTGAATGGGTACAGATGATAACTAAAAAGTGCTATCCTTAAAACAATGAAGAAAAGATGCGGAATGGCAAACAACCGCCTGTTTAACAACGGCTTTAAAGAGGAAGACGGATACAATGAAGTTGTTAGAATCTCGGAAAGGCTATAGTACAATAGATCTACAATATCAACTTCTACAAAGCCAACTTTAAGGAATACAAGCACAACTTTTGCAACATTATCTAGGAATAACATTAAAACAAGTATTACAAAAAAGTTTTTAGACATTGCAAAGCAAATGTACAAGGCTTGGCAAAATCACAATTACCAAAATATAGTTCTCACAGATACATCCGAACCCAAATGCTAGCGTAGTTGAACCGTCAACACATTCTATGAAAGATACGAAATAGTATATATCATATCTATGGAGAATGATATAGGAGTTTACAACAAAATAAAGGCAGCATTTGATGTGCCAAAAAATGTTATGACAATATAGGAAACATTGAGAACATAGAAGGTATCCACGCTCTTATATCAACAAAAATAGC
>CAXNCX010000079.1:0-3074 GCA_964201065.1 Candidatus Deianiraeaceae bacterium
AAAATAAAGCCCGTGATAACCAATAAACTCGGAATCAAGACCATATTTCTTAAAAAATGCTGGCTCAAATGGCAACAGACAAAACAATTTTTCATAATATTTTGCAAGCTTTTCTGCCCTGCCCTGACTATAAAGCCACACACTTGGGGCAACAACATGGATAAATTTTATACTTGGTTTTGATTTTTTTACAATTTCTGCAATTCTGATGCTAAAGCTATAAGAATCAACGCTGAGGACATGGTCAAAATTATTATCAATAACATGTTGAGCGACTTTTTTTATAATTGCTTTTAACTTAAAAGCTTTTTTTAGCACCTCAACAAAACCCATTACAGATAAATCTGACAAAGGAACGAGGCTATTTTTAAGAACATTTTTTAACAAAAATTCCCCACCTATGCCCTCTATGTTAAGGTGGTGTATGTCTTTTAAAATCTCGGACGCAAACTTATCTCCTGATGATTCGGCGACGGCAACAAAAAGTTTTTTCATAATTTACATATTGCTTTTTAGTGTTATAAAACTATTTTAAATTTAAAGAAGAATATTTTTATGCCAGAAAACAAAGAAACAAAACAAAATAACGAAACCAAAAATGAAACTACAAACGAAGAAAATACAACGGAACAAAATAATACCGAAGGTCTTCTTGAGCTCACTCAAAACAAACTCAAAGAAACAGAGGACAAAATGAAGCGAGTTGCGGCAACTTACCACAACGAAAAACGAAAATGGGAAAACGAACTTGAAGAACACAAAAAATACGGGCTTGGAAATTTTGTCAAAAAGCTTTCCCATGCAATGGAAGTGCTTGATTTGGCATTTAAAAACACAAAACAAGAAGACTTAAGCAAAAATAAAGACCTAAATATATTATATCAAGGGCTGTCAATGTCTTTGAAGGAAGTTGACAAGGTTTTTAATGACTTTAACATTAAAAAAATCGCTCCAAAAATTGGTGATAATTTTGATTTCTCTCTTCATTCGGCAATCGCTACAGAAAAAAGAGACGGCATGGAAAAAGGAAAAGTCACAGAAGTTGTCCGTGATGGATTAATTCTAAACGACAGAGTGCTAAGCCATGCAATGGTAAAGGTAAGTGAATAAAAAAACTTCAAAATTGTTGACATCTTTATAAAAATAGCTATAATTTTTTATAGAAGTTAGAAATAAGTAAGGGTGTTAAATAATAAGAATATAAAAGTCACAATTACAAAAAAACCAAGTGAAACTGAAAAAAAAATAAACCAGCTACAAGCAGTTGAAAATAGCCTTAGAAGTGCTACTGGAGGCGGAATAAAAAATTTTGCAAAAAATGAAGATTCATCATATAACATCACATATTATAGCCAAACAACAGATAGTGATTTAGTATACACTATTAAAAATATAAATAATGAATACAAGGTTTTTTATAGAAATGTAGATAAAACAAATCAAGTATCTTCTTGGCTACCAAAAGAGAATTTTTTAAAATTCGTAACAGAAAATCCAAAGATAGATGATTTTAAAAAATTTCAGGAACAACTAGATCTTGAACTTAATTTTCTGAATGCTAAAAAAGATGCTGAAGATAAAATCAAAAAGATTAACAATGTTTATAAAAATCCTTTTAAGACCGAAATAGAGGCTATCAACGACATGAAGATAGAAGAATTTAAGGGACAGGAATGGGATACTTACACAGAAGGAGTGAAAGAAAAAACTAAAGAAATGCAGTCCAAAATTCAAGAAATACAAAGCAAAATAAATGTCATTACAGAAATAAGAAAAAACATTTCATCACCAACAATTCAAGAACTTGCAGGCAAAAAGCAAACAGAGTTAAATGATATACAAAAACAAGCCGAATTGCTAAAAAAGAATGGTATTGCTTTAGACAATATACAAAATTTAGACGACCTAACTCAAGCTCATAACAAATACAAAGAACTAGAATCTTTTTTAGTTCATAGTGGGCATCCTCAATTTATTATAGATAAAATAACTGAAATCAAAACAGCAATCAGCAACAATGCCACTCCAGATTTTAGTACTTTCAAAAACCTTCTCAGTAAATACGAGACACTAAACCAAGCGGGTTATAAAGATATAACAGAAAAAAATATCGATAAGTTATTTGAAATAAGCGAGCAATCAAAAACAAATCCGCAAATCGATAACATAGCACAATATGCAACAAACATTCCTGAAAAAATACAAAAACAATACACTGAAAATTTTGTAAAACAATCGTTTCCTGATTACAACATCAATATTGGCGATAAACAAGACAATGGATATAGTGTTACAATAAACAAAATACCTGACACGGTAGCCGACACCACAATAGCTAACACAACATCTAAAGAAATATCTCAAAATGGAACGCAAAAAAGCGAGGAAGTGCCAAAAAACAAGGAAGAAACACCAGTATCAATTAATGTTAAATTTGGGGAAGATAAAAATAGCATTGAAACTAAAATAAAAAATGCAGAGAAGATAAAGCAAGACGCAATAGAAAAGCAAAAGGAAGAACAAAAAAAACAAGAAGAATCACAAAGAACAGAACAGGAAAAAGCAATACAGCAGAAAGCATCAGAAAAACTAGAAAAAGAAAAACAAGAAGAATCACAAAGAACAGAACAGCAAAAGCAAAAAGAAAAAGAAGGTGAAGAAAGAAAAAAACAAGAGGACGCATTAAAAATAGAAAAGCAAAAGGAAGAACAAAAAAAACAAGAGGACGCATTAAAAATGCAAAAAGAGAAAGAATTAAAAATAGCAAATAATACTGAAAAATTTGATACAAGCAATCCTAAATCGGAAAATTCAGCTGTCAAAGACGATATTGGTCTTGGTAAAACCCAAAAAAGTCAAGATTTAATAGAAAAGCAAAAAAGTACAGCAACAGAGGATATACCAACGCAGATTGATGAAAAAAACAACATAAGTCCTGAAAATTTAAAGTCAGAGTTAAAAAAGTTAAAGTCAGGGTTAGAATTAAGTAAGACTACCAAAACAAAACTTGATGCAGCTCTCAAAATTACAAACAAAATCGATAACCTAACTTTTGATTTTTCTAATAACAATAC
>CAXNCX010000080.1:0-3061 GCA_964201065.1 Candidatus Deianiraeaceae bacterium
AACAACAGAATAGCATTTCCATGGGACGCACGAGTATAAAGTAAGCTACAAAGAGTGTCGTATTCTTTTTGAGAAAAACCGTTAAATATTTTTGAATTTAAAAAATTAATTTTCCTGCCAGAATACATCATAATTGCAGTATTAAGATAGGAAATTTCTTTTTCTGTCAAATCATTAATTTTTTTCTTAAAAATATCATCAATGTTTAAATATTTTCTCAATATCTCATTGATATGATTTTTTGTTCTTGATATTTGATACATACTTTTCAAATGATATTCTACCGTATAATTTTCTATCTTAGGAATTGAATTTTCAAACATAAAATAAGATCTGTGACGCAAAAACTCCTTAGCATCTACCCTGCTACCTTCAAATTCAATCTTACCATTGTAGGAATTTTTATTAAAAATCGTTGCAATTAAATGAAAAAATGTACCTCTAGGTATTTGACATTCGTTAATAAAGCCTTTTTCTATTTTAAAATTTAAAAATGGCAATGTTTTAGAAATGTTGGAAAAGTTTGATATTTCAATGCCCATAAAATGATGGATATTTTTAAAGATATTTCTGAATACAAGTTTCTAAACCCGCACATATTAAAACTAAAGCGTATTTTACAAAATACAAGAATTATTGACTTTCTTTTACACACTCCTGTTGACTATAAAACTGTTGATGTTTTTGATGAATTGCAAGATATTCAAGAAAATAAAGAAGTTGTTTTACAGGTTATAATTTCAGAAGAATTCGACATACAAAAAGCAAAATATCTTACAAGACTAAAAACAAATGCACCAATTAAAATTCCTGCATTTTCATTACACGGAGACCCAATTGACTTAGTCTTCTTTCAAATCAAATCTTACTACTTGGACAAATTTAAACCAAGCAGTATTTATAAAATTCGTGGCAAAATAAAGACTGGAAAAAACAAACTAACAATATCACACCCTATTATCATACAGGACGAAAAAATTGATAGCTTAAGCGATTCTAAAAAAGAATTTTTACCAGTTTACAGACTTACAGAAGGTCTAAAACTAAACACTTTACAAAAATTAATCAACAAAGTTTTTGAAAAAATAACCCTTCCAGAAATTATCTTAGATTTAAAAAATTTTGATAAAAAATTTAATATTTTAAATTTTAACGAAGCTTTAAAATTAATTCATAATTCAAAAACTACAGAAGACTACTCTAAGGCTCTAAGATCCCTTGCCTTTTATGAGATGTTAAGTTTTCAAGTTAAACTACAAAAAGCAAAAAAATACCTAAACAAAACAAACGGCGTACCTGTAAGTTGCAACAAGCAATACAATGAAATAATTGATCTTCCATTTGAATTAACGAGCGATCAAGTCAATGCTACAAAAGAAATCTTTGAAGCACAAAAATCGCCTTCAAAAATGATGAGACTACTCCAAGGCGATGTGGGTTCGGGAAAAACAATTGTCGCAATACTTGCAAGTTTAAACTGCGTTTACAGTGGTAAAAAAGCAGTATTAATAGCTCCAACAACACTACTTGCATCTCAACATCTTAACACATTAAAAACCTTCATTAACTCCCCCAGTCTTAAAGTTCACTTGCTAACCTCAAAAACTCCTGCAAAACAAAAACGGGAGATTCTAAACGATCTTGCTTTAGGAAATTTTGATATTGCAATTGGAACTCATGCACTTATGGAAGACGACATTAAAATAAAAGATGTAGGACTTTTTGTAATTGACGAACAGCATAATTTCGGCGTTGAACAAAGAAACAAGCTCGTTGAAAAAAGTAAAAACTCAGATGTCTTAATGATGACTGCAACTCCAATTCCAAGAACAATGTCAATGTGTATTTATGGCGACATACAAACATCGATAATCAAAGAAAAGCCTAAAAATCGAATACCTATAAAAACTGTTACATTTTCAGACAAAAAATACACAGAGCTAATCCAATCAATTCAGAGAAAAATTCTAAGCGGGAGTCTTGCATATTGGATATGCCCTCTGGTTGAAGAATCTGATAAATCAGAACTTATTGATGTTATAAATCGTGCAGAAAACTTAAGAAGTTCTTTGCCAAATGTGAACATTGAAATTTTACACGGCAGAATGAAAGAAAAAGAAAAACTAGACATAATTACAAAATTTAAACAGCAAGAAATACAAATTTTAGTTGCAACCTCTGTTGTTGAAGTTGGAATCGATGTAAAAGATGCTGATATAATTGTAATTGAACACGCTGAAAGATTTGGACTTTCGCAAATGCATCAAATGAGAGGAAGGGTTGGACGAGGAACTAAAGAATCTTTTTGCGTGCTAATGTATTATGGAAACTTAAGCGAAATTGCAAAAAAAAGACTGCAAATACTAAAACAAAATGTTGACGGATTTTTAATTGCAGAAGAAGATCTTAAATTAAGAGGCTCGGGAGATCTTTTAGGCACCAGACAAAGTGGGGATTCGATTTTTAAATTCTTTGATTTTGCTAACCACAACAACATGACTATGGATATCTTACTTTTAGCTTCTAAAATCACTGAAGATGATAATGTAAAGGAGTGTCAAATGATATTAGATTTTTTTAATGAAAAATCAGAAGAATTAATGCTTTAAAGCGGTAAGTTATCATGTTTCTTTTTTAACCAAGGAACTTCTTTTTCTTTCAACAATTCAAGTGCATTTACAATTATTTTTCTTGTATCACAAGGTTCAATGACCGCATCAATATAGCCTCTATCTGCAGCTAAATAAGGGTTTCCAAATTTATCTTTATATTCTGTTATTCTTTCATCTATATTTTCATCATTTTTGTGCAAAATTTTAGCAGCACCCTCTGCTCCCATAACTGCTATTTCTGCTCCACACCAAGCATAATTTAAATCTGCACCTAGGTGTTTAGAACCCATAACAATATAAGCTCCTCCATACGCTTTTCTAGTAACAATAGTTATTTTTGGAACAGTAGCTTCTGAATATGCGTAAATAAGCTTAGCACCGTGCTTAATAATACCGTTTTCTTCTTGATCCTTTCCGGGCAAAAAACCAGGTACATCAACAAGCGTTAT